>CAZDZG010000015.1:0-25506 GCA_964509845.1 Hadarchaeota archaeon (SeqCode)
CTCCCCTCTTGTACATCTGGGGGTCCTGGAGGGCGAAGGGGTCGGCCCCGAAGGTGGTCTTAAGGCTGGAATAAAGCACCCTTTCCTTCTCCACGGGGAGGAACCTTGCAGAAACTGCGTAAAGCTCCCGGACGTACTCCCTTTCCCTAGCCTCTATCTGGCCCCTTTCCTTGAAAGCCTTTTCCCCTCCCAAGGAACTCACTCCTTTTTGCTTCCCTTCATAAAAGACTTGCGAGAGCCCCGGGTGGGAATCGAACCCACGACCCACCGCTTACAAGGCGGTCGCTCTACCCGCTGAGCTACCGGGGCCCCATTTCTCTCTTCCCGAAAGCCTGAAAAAAGCTTCCTCCAAAAAAATAAGGGGGGAAGCATCGGGAAGAAGAAAGGGCTCAAGGACCTCCTGCTCAACTCTGAGGTTTTGGCCTCCGGAAGGGAGCTGGACAAGGAACTGAAGAAGAAAAGGGGTTCAAGAGATAAGGGGCAGGATCTCGGTTAGGACGCATTCCAGAAAGTTCCCCAGCTCCACCCTGCTGAAGGTGGTGATCACGCAGTTGCGGGTGATCCCCACCACCATGTGGTACTTCCTGAACTCGAAGACCGCGTACCAGATCTTCCCGTGCTCCAGGTACTCCCGGTAAAGCCTGCTGTCGGCCAGGGCCGAGCCCGCCAGGGCCACCTTGCCCACGTTAGGAATGTCCAAGTCATCGAACCAAATCAGTTTGGTGGCCTGGGGGTTGGATTCGTGCAGCTTCCTGAGCGTCTCATGCGTTATCCTTCCCTCCACGATGGCCCCCGTCCTGAGGAAGAGGATCTCGCTCAGCTTGTTGGCCACGTAGTTGGTGAGGAGCTTCTTCACCCCCCTCGCCCTGGAGGGGGCCAGCACCAGCAGGAAGGTCCTGCCCCTGAAGGGCCTTATCCAGAAGGGAACCTCCTCGGTAACGGGCACCTCCACCACCCCCCTCCGATAGTAGCGGCTGAGCACGAAGTCCCTGCTGAAGACTCCCGCCAGACCCTCCCCCTCCATCTTCAGGTCCAGGATCTCGGTTCTGAGCTCCAGTTTCTTCCCCCCGCTCTCATAGGGCTCCTCCTCCCTGAAGTCCCTCAGCTTGCGGGCCATCAGGGGGAGCTCCATCCTTTCCTTTACCTCGAAGATCTTCATGGCCAGGACCATGGCCGCCCATCTTTTTTTCCTTTCCCACCCTTAAAACGGTGGAGAGAAGCATATGCTGGGGTGAGGGGATTGATCGTGGAGCTCATCCTGGAGAACTTCATGAGCCACTCCTACAGCAGGATACCCCTGAAGAAGGGACTGAACCTCATCTGCGGCCCCAACGGGGCGGGGAAATCCTCCATCCTGCTGGGACTCTCGGTGGCACTGGGACAGACCTACACGGAGAGGTCGAGGAGGCTCAGCGACCTCATCCAGAGGGGGAAGGACCTGGCCAGGGTGAGCGTGGTCTTCGACAACACCCCCAGGAACGGAAAAAGACCCCTCCCCGGCTTCAACACCGACACCGTGGTCCTCTCCCGCTACCTGAGCAAGGACGGAACTTACTGGCACGAGGTGAACTCCAAGAGCATCACCAAGGGTGAGCTCCTCAGGTTCCTGAGGCACCTCTCCATCAATCCCGACAACATGCTCATCATCATGCACCAGAACATGGTGGACACCTTCGGCGCCATAGACCACAGGGAGAGACTGAGAATGGTGGAGGAGGCGGTGGGGCTGCACGAATACAGGGAGAACCTCCTCACCGCCTTCCAGAGGCTCTCCCACACCCTGAGCGAGGAGGAGGCGGTGAAGAGGCTGCTGGAGAAGGCCGAAGAGACCCTGAGGTACTGGGAGGGGGAGTACGAGAGGCTGAAGAAGAAAAGGGAGCTGGAGAGGAAGAAGGGGGAGCTGGAGGCGGAGTACCGCTGGTCCAAGTACCTGAGGAGGGAGGAGGAGCTGAGGGCGCTGGAGGCCGAGCTGGAGGAGCTGGGAATGCAGCTGGAGGAGCTGAGGGGAGAAGCGGAGAAGGAAAAGAAGAAGGTGGAGGGGCTGGAGGGGGAGATCTCGAGGCTGGAGTTCGAGCTGGAGGCCTCTTACGAGGAACTCATCGCCGCCGAGAGGCTGAAGGCGGAAGGAGAGGTCTACCTCTCCCTGGCCGGGAAGCTCCCCGGCCCGCTCTCCCTTCCCCCCTACGACCCTGGAAGGGTGGAGGCCAGGGCGAGGGAGGTCAGGGGGAGGATAGCCAGGCTCAAGGGGGAGCTCTCCGAGAGGAGGAAGGAACACGTGGAGGGCAGGGTGAGGGAGGCCCTGCTGGGGCTGAGACAGGACCTCCTGCGCAGGGAGATGGACTCCCTCTCCGGGGAGGTGAGGAGGATCAGGAGGGAGGTCGAGGTACTGCTGAAAGAGGCCGAGGAAACGGGAAGGAGGGTGGAGACCAGGAGGAAGCCCCAGGAGGTGCTGGAGGAGCTGAAGGTGGTGGGGGCCCACCTGAGCGCCCTGGGGGAGGTCTCCCCCGACGTGGAGCAGATGTACCTCAACTACAGGAGCACGATGGAGGAGCTGAGGGAAAGGGCCAGGCAGGCGGAGGAGAACAGGAGGAAGGCCCTGGAGGAGGTGGAGGAGAGGAAGAGGCTGTGGAGGAGGGAGGTGGAGAGGCTGCTGAGGCAGGTGAGGGAGGAGTATGTGAGGCTGCTGGGGAGGGTGAACGCCCGGGGGGACCTGAGGCTCGTTAACCCGGAGGACATCGAGGGGGCGGGCCTGGAGCTGTACGTGGGCTTCAGGGGTGCCGTTCCCCAGCTGCTCGACGCCTACACCCAGAGCGGGGGGGAGAGGACCACCGCCATCATGTTCTTCCTCCTGGCCCTCCAGAAGCAGATAAAGTCCCCGGTGAGGGCGATAGACGAGTTCGAGACCCACCTGGATCCCCGCAACCGCGAGGCCATCTTCCGCTCCATCATCGAAAGCACCAGGGGAGAGGAGGTGCAGTACCTGGTGATCACCCCAGGCTACCTGCTGGACGTGGAGGGGGTGCCCAACATCGTGATGGTCCAGAACGTGGGAGGAGTCTCGCAGGTGAGGGTGGTGGCCCGTGCGTAAGGAGAAGAGGGAGCTGCTGCTCAGGGTGATAGACCTGTGCGAAAGCGTGAGGAGAAACGAGGTGGATCCCTTCGAGGTGAGGGTGGGAGAGTTCCTGCGCAGGCTCAGGGAGCTCCTCCCCAAGCTCAGGGACCTGCAGGACCTCTACCTGGACCTGCACGCCCTGGTGGGGCTCACGGAGGTGATCCTGAAGCAGGAGGAGTGGGTCAAACACCGCTCCTCCCTCCTCTACCTGGATCCCCTCCTGATCTCCCTGAAGGTCCAGGTGATGTCTCCGAAGGAGCTGGCAGAGGTCATGGTGAGGGCCTGGCACCCCACGGTGGAGCTTGAGGTCCTCTCCCTCCCGGCCCTCTCCGAGGCCAAGGACTACTGGACCAATCTCCCCCCGCTTGAGGAAAGGAGGAGGGAGCTGGAGGGAGGGGGAGAGGGGGCGGGGGAGCTGCCCCTGGAGGAACTGAGGAGGATGGGGATCCTGGGGAGGGAGGAGTTCGAGGGGCTCCTCAGGAAGCTGTGGGAGGAGCTGAGGGAAAGGGCGGGAAAGGGGGGGATCTCTTACTGGGAGTTCATCTCCGCCCCCACCTTCGAGGAGACGGTGCGAAGGGCCTGGCTGGTCAGCTTCCTGGTGAGCTACGGATACGCGGGCATGGAGTTAAAGCCCCTCGAGGACGACCTCCTCCTCTTCCCCTACCCCTCACCCCAGCGAAGGGAGGAGGGCATGTCCGTTCCCATCTCCCTTTCGAAGGAGAAGTGGAGGGAAAAACGTGGAAGAGGGAGGAGAGGCTGAGCTTAGGGAGAAGCTGGCCAGGGCGGCCCAGCTCCTCTTCTTCAAGCACCACGCCCAGCCTGGGGCCAGGGGATGGGAGCTGAGGAGGGCGCTGGGAAGGGACTACGAACGGATCCTGCAGGTGCTGGAGGAGGAGGTGAACAAGCTGGGGCTCACCATCAAGCGGGTGAGCGAGGGGGATCCGGACAGCGACCGGTACTTCCTCACCCTGAAGGGTCATCCCACCCTCACGGAGGCCAGGACCTTCGGGTGGAGGATAGACGACCTGGCCATGCTCACCGTGGCCCTGGCCCATCTGCTGGCCAAGGGGGGAAAGGCCCCTTCCAGGGAGGTGGAGAGCATCCTGGAGGAGAAGTTCCCCAAGTTTAGGGTGGAGCCCACGCTGGAGAGGTTCATAAGGATGGGCTACCTCTCCGAGGACGAGCAGGGGATCCTTTACGTGGGGTGGAGGACCAGGGCGGAGGTGGACCAGCGGGCCCTCCTCACCCTCCTGCTGGGAAGGGAGGTGGGAAAAACCTCCCAGGAGGAACCTGACCGGAGCGGTGGATCCTCCCAATCCTCTCCGCCGCCCTCCTGATGCGCTCCAGGGCCTCGGCCTCCTCCTTGCTCAGCTCCGGCCTCCACGGTTCCTTTCGCAGATGGGGGGGTTCCGGCCAGGAAGCTGATGAGGGAGCTGGAGGTCTCCTCGAGGAAGGGCAACCTCCCCGGCTGGGAAAAAGGGGTTTAAATATCAATTTAGCTACATACTTGGATGGCCGCGAAGAGGGAACTGGGCCTCTGGGAGAAGTACCTCTCCCTCTGGGTGGCCCTCTGCATCACGGTCGGGATCCTCCTGGGCAGGGCCTTCCCGGAGATCTCGGAAGCACTGGCCAGGGTGGAGGTGGCCCACGTCTCCATCCCCATCGCGATCTGCCTCTTCGCCATGATCTACCCCATCATGGTGCAGATAAGCTTCGAGGAGATCAAGAGGGCGGGGCGCTCCCCCAGGCCCATAGGGCTAACCCTTTTCATGAACTGGGCGGTGAAGCCCTTCACCATGACCCTCTTCGCCTGGCTCTTCCTGGCCCGCCTCTTCTCCGGCTTCCTCTCCCCCGAGCAGGTGGAACAGTACCGGGCGGGGATGATCCTGCTGGGGGTGGCCCCCTGCACCGCCATGGTGCTGGTCTGGAGCTACCTGGCCAGGGGCAACATGGGGCACACCCTGGTGATGACCGCCATCAACTCCCTCACCATGGTCTTCCTCTACGCCCCCCTGGCCACCTTCCTGCTGGGGGTCTCCGGCATCGAGGTTCCCTGGAAGACCATCGCCCTCTCCGTAGCCGTCTACATCTGCACCCCCCTAGTGGCGGGCTACTACACCAGGAAGAGGGTCCTGGAGAGCAGGGGGGAGGAGTGGTTCAGCAGGAGGCTGGTTCCCGCCCTGGGGAGATCAGCCATAGCCGCGCTCCTCATAACCCTGGTCATCCTCTTCGCCTACCAAGGCCACCTGATCACGGAGATACCTGGCATCATAGGGATGATCACGGCCGGCATCTTCGCCAACATCCTCCTGGTCTTCGCGTTGACCTACCTCACCGCCAGGATCATAGGGCTGGGGTATGAGGATGCCGCCCCCGCCGCCATCATAGCGGGGAGCAACCACTTCGAGGTGGCCATAGCGGTGGCCATCTCCCTCTTCGGGGTGGAATCGGGGGCTGCCCTGGCCACCGTGGTGGGGGTGCTCACCGAGGTGCCCCTCATGCTCTTCCTGGTGTTCCTCTGCAGAAAGACCAGAGGTTTTTTTGAATAGAGGGGGAGGAGGGAGGATGGGAGCCCCCAGGGAACTACGAATCCTCAGGTGCCTGAGCGATGAGACCAGGTACCGCCTCCTTTTCCTGCTGGGGAGAGAGGAGAGGTGCGTGTGCGAGCTGGTCAGGGAACTCAGGAAGCCGCAGCCCCTGATCTCCCATCACCTGGGGGAGATGAGGAGGTGCGGGCTGGTCTCCAGCAGGAGGGAGGGGAAGAGGGTTTACTACAGGCTTACCCGCCCCAAGCTCCTGGGTCTGCTGGAGGAGCTGAAGAGGCTCTCCGACTAGAAAGGGAAAAAAGAGGCGCCTCCCCCGGTAGGAGGAGAGCTTGCTCACCCCCGAGGACCTGGCAAGGATGGCCCAGCTGGCCTCCGCCCTGGAGGTGTGCGGCCACCCCAAACCGGGAAACGTTCACCGCACCTCCGACTTCCCCGATTCCACCTTTGAGCAGTTCGTGGCCAGCACCATAGCCATAGGCCCCGCCATGCTCCTGGCCGCCCGCAGGGGCTTCTCCGTGGGAAGGGGGGAGCTCTCCAAGGAAAAGGTGGGGCTGGGGGAGATCATGAGGGAGGCCATGAGGGAGACCAGGAGGTGGCAGAGAAACGGAAACACCAATCTGGGAACGATTCTCCTGCTGGTCCCCCTAACCTCCGCCGCCGGCTGGACCCTGGCGGAGGAGGGGAAGGTGGAAGGGGGTCCCCTGCGCAGGCGCCTCTCCGAACTCCTCCGCGCCACCACCCCCGAGGATGCGGTGGCGCTCTATCAAACCGTCCTGCTGGCCGAGCCCGCCGGCCTGGGAAAGCTGGAGGACCTGGACGTGAACGATCCGCGCTCCCAGGAGGAGCTCAGGAGGAGGGGGATCTCGGCCTACGAGGTGATGAGGATCTGCTCTGGCTGGGACGACGTGGCCAGGGAGTGGGTGACGGACTACTCCATCACCTTCGAGTTCGGCTATCCCACCCTCACCCGGATCTACAGGGAGACCGGAACGATCAACACCGCCACCGTTCAGACCTTCCTGGAGCTCCTGGCCTTCCGCCCCGACACCTTCGTGGCCCGTATCAGGGGAAGGAACAAGGCGGAGGAGGCCAGCAGGAGGGCCAGGGAGGTTCTGGAGAAGGGGGGAATGCTCACGGAGGAGGGGAGGAGGGAGGTGAGGAGGCTGGACGAGGAGTTCAAGAGGGAGGACATCAACCCCGGTACCACCGCCGACCTCACCGCCTCCTCCTGGATGCTCGCCCTGCTGCTGGAGGGGATAAGGCCCTAGCCGGGGCTAAATAGGCCGGAGGAAAACGTTGTTGATGGCCTCCCTCAGGGAGCTAGGCCTCAGGGAAGCGCCCGCGGAGGTGCTCCTCTCCACCCTGAACCCCGATTCCTCCCCTCACGCGGCGGTGGTGGGGGCGAGGGCCAGAGGGGAGGAGGTGGAGATGAGGTTCTTCTCCCCCTCCTCCTCCCTCTCCAACCTGAGGAGGGAGGGGGAGGGGGTGCTGAACGTGACGGACGACGTGGATCTGCTGGTGAGGGTGGGGCTGAGGAGGCTCCTCCCCCCTCCCCCCCTCCAGTTCCTCCCCTCCCCCGGCCTCAGAACCCCCAGGATAGGGGGGATGAGGGGATACGCCTACCTCAGGCTCAAGGAGGTACAGGAGGAGGTGGTGGAGGATGAGCTGGGGACCTCCCCGGTCTTCAGGCTCCTCTGCGAGCCCGTGAGGGTGGAGGTGGTCTCCCCCTGCGTCCGTCCCTTCCTCAGGTCCGAGTTCTTCCTGCTGGAGGCCGCGGTGCTGGCCAGCAGGGTGATGGTGGCCAGGGAAAGGGGGCTGAAGGTCAGAAGGATGATGGAGGAGATAAGGAGGCTGGTGGGGGAGTGCGTGAGGCTCTCCCCCTGCTCCAGGGAGGCGGAGACGGCCGAGGAGCTCCTGAGGGCCCTGGAAAGGAGGCTGGGAGAAGGGTGAGGGTTCTCCTCCTCACCGGAAGGCTGGCCGCCCCGCTGGTGAGGAAGTACTCCAGGGTGGAGGGGGTGGAGGCGGAGGTGGTGGTGGCCCCCATTCCCGTGGCCACCTTCCTCACCCCCTCCCTGGCCGTGAGGGAGCTGGAGAAAAAAGGGGTGAAGGGATACGACCTCCTCCTCCTTCCGGGGATGGTGAGGTTCGATCCGGGGGAAGTGGAGAGGAGGCTGGGAATCCCCACCTACCGGGGACCCAAGCACGCCGCCGACCTTCCGCTGGTGCTGGAGAGGCTGGGAGAGGTGGAGCTATCCAAGGAGGTTCCTGCCTGCGAGCTCCTGAGGGAGGAAATGAGGAGGAGGGCCGAGGAGGTGTTGAGGGAGGTGGAGAGGAGGGCCAGGGAGGAGGGGGGAGCCTTCTTCCTGGGGGAGGTGGGGGTGGGGGGGGCCTTTCCCCCCCGGGTGATGGCGGAGATCCCGGATGCCCCTCTCCTTTCCGACGAGGAGGTGCTGGACAGGGCACGCCGGTACCTGAGGGAGGGAGCGGAGATCCTGGATGTGGGAATGGTGGCGGGGAGGGAGTTCCCGGAGAGGGCCGGGGAGCTGGTCTCCCTCCTCAAGGAGGAGTGCCGGGTTCCGGTGAGCATCGACACCCGCAGCCTGGCGGAGATGAGGAGAGCGGCGGAGGAGGGCGCCGACCTCATCCTCAGCCTGGACCGCTCCGCCCTGAGGAGGTTCCGGAACCCCGAACCCGCGGTGGTGCTGGTTCCCCCCAGGCTCGGGCCTGGGGAGAGGAAGAGGGAGCTGCTCAGGCTGGTGGAGGAGGCCAGGCGGAGGGGATTTGAGAGGGTGGTGGCGGATCCGGTGCTGGAGCCCCTCAACCTGGGCTTCCTGGCTTCCGTCAGGGTGCTGGCGGAGCTCAGGGAGGAGGATCCCTCCCTCCCCCTCCTCCTGGGGGTGGGAAACGTGGTGGAGCTCTGCGACGCCGATTCCCCCGGCATGCTCGCCCTGCTGGCGGGGATGGGGATGGAGGCTGGGGTCAGCCTCCTCCTCACGGTGGAGGCCAGCGACAAGACCAGGGGAAACGTGGCCGAGCTGAGGAGGGCCAGGGACATGATGGTGCTGGCGAGGGAGAGGGGTTCACCCCCCAAGGACCTGGGCCTGGATCTCCTCCTCCTCAAGGAGAAGAGGAGGAGGGAGGAAACCCACGACCGGGCACAGGAGGCCTCCCTTCCCGTGGTGGAGGAGAGGAGGGAGGGGGGGAGCAGGGTGAGGGCCGGGAGCTACTTCAGGATCAGGGTGGAGGGGGAGGAGATAAGGGCCGTCCTGTACCGCGGGGGAAGGGCGGTCAAGGTCTACCGGGGAAAGACGGCGGAGGGGATCTGCAGGGCCATCCTGGAGGAGGGGGTGGTGGGGGATCCGGGACAAGCCGCCTACCTGGGGAGGGAACTGCAGAAGGCGGAGGTGGCCCTGCGCACGGGAAGGAGCTACGTGCAGGAGGGGGAGGTCTTCTAGCCTTTTACGGACCGGCCCCCCTGGTGAACTGGTGGAAGCTTGGCCCTCCTGCTGGTGAGCGTCAGGGATGCGAGTGAGGCCCTGCTGGCGGTGGAAGGGGGGGCGGATGTGGTGGACGTGAAGAACCCCGAGGAGGGATCCCTGGGGGCGGGCTTTCCCTGGGTGATCTCGGAGGTGAGGAGGGTGGTCCCCCCACGCCTGCCCGTGAGCGCCGCCGTGGGGGACTTCCCCCACCTCCCGGGAAGCGCCTCCCTGGCCGTCCTGGGCGCCCTGCAGGCGGGAGCCGATGTGGTGAAGGTGGGGCTGAGGGGCTCCAGGACGGAAGGGGAGGCCCTCTCCCTCCTGAGGGCCGTAAGCAGGACGGTGAGGGAGTTCGGGAGGGGGAGGGCGGTGGCCTGTGCCTACGGGGACTTCGAGAGGGTGGGCACCCTCCATCCCCTCCTTCTCCCCGAGCTGGCGAGGGAGGCGGGGATGTGGGGGGTGATGCTGGACACGGCGGTGAAGGACGGAAAGCCCCTCACCTCCTTCCTCCCCCCGAGCACCCTGAGGGAGTTCTGCGAGAAGGCCCGCTCCCTGGGCCTCAGGGTGGCCCTGGCCGGGGCCCTGGGGGAGGAGGAGGTCGGGAGGCTCGCCCCTCTGGCGGACGTGATAGGGGTGAGGGGGGCGGCCTGCTCGGGGGGAAGGGCGGGAAGGATCTCGGTGGAGAGGATCAGGAGGCTCAGGGAGGCCATGGCGAGGGGCAGGCATGAGGGTCCTCCTGCTGGAGCTGGCCTCCTGCACCGGTAGCCCCCCCTCCCTTCTCCCCGAGGGCTTCGCCCTCCTCCGCCTGCTGGCCTGGGAGTTCGAGGAGGCCGGCTTCCTGCCCCTCCCCCTCCTCCACCGCAGCCTGAGGTGGCTCTCCCCCCTCCTCCCGGGAAGGGTGGGGGAGGGCTCCCTTCCCCCTCCCCTCCGCCCTCGCCCCGATGCCGTGCTGGTGGTGGCCCCCCCGAAGGAGCTCGTGGAGCTCACCTCCTGGTTCGAGGGGAAGGGAATAAGGGTGCTGGGGACGGGGGAGGAGGGGGCCAGGCTGGCGGGGGACAAGTGGCTCTCCTACCTCAGGCTGAGGGGAAAGGTCAGGGTGCCCCCCTCCCGCCTCTCCCCCCCCTCCTCGGGGAGGTGGGTGGTGAAACCCCGCTGGGGGGCCGGGGGGGAAGGGGTGAGGATGGGGAGGAGGGGAGGAGAGGGGGAGTTCTTCCAGCGCAGGGTGGAGGGGATCCCCGCAAGCTGCTGCCTACTGGCGGGGGAGGAAACCGCTGTTCTTTCCCTCAACAGGCAGCTGATCCGGTGGGAGAGGGGGAGGGTCAGGTACCTGGGAAGCCGGATTCCCCTGGAGCTTCCCCTTCCCCTTTCCTCGGAGAGCGGGGAGCTGGCCAGGAGGGCCGCCCTCCTGCTGCGGGCGAGGGGCCTCTGCGGGGCGGACCTGGTGGTGGGACGGAGGCCCTTCCTGATCGAGTTCAACCCCCGTCCCACCACCTCCCTGCTGGCCCTGGAGAGGATCCTGCCCTCCAACCTGGCCGAGATGGTGGTGGAGGGGAGGAACGAGGGAGGGTTGAGGGGCAGGGCGGAGGTGAGGATCCTGGAGGCCCCTCCCCTCCCCAGAGAAAAGACGTTGAGGGCGGGGGAGGAGGAGGGGGTGGTGGCCCCTCCCCTGCCCTGCGGCGGGGGACACAGGATGGTGGTGGTGGGGTGGGGAAGGGGGTGGAAGGAGGTCCGGGAGAGGGTGGAGAGGGCCAGGGGGAGGGTGGGGGGGCTCGCTTAAAATCTCCCCGCCACAGCAGCTATGAGAGATGCCTTCCCTTGGTCTCGACCTGGGAGGGGCCCACACCAAGGCCGTGCTCCTGCGGGAGGGGAGGGTGGAGGCCTCCCTCCTCCGCTACCTCCCCCTCTGGAAGAGATACGGGGAGCTGGAGGGGCTGCTGCGGGAGCTGAGCGGCTGGGGAGCGGAGAGGGTGGGGGTGGTGATGACGGGCGAACTCTCCGATATCTTCCCCTCCAGGGCCGAGGGGGTGAGGGAGCTGGTGGAGCAGGTCTGCAGGGTCTGGAGGGGGGCCCTCTTCCTCACCCTGAGGGGGGAGCTGGTGGGAAGGGAGAGGGCCCTTTCCCAGCCCCTCTCGGTGGCCGCCTCCAACTGGATGGCCAGCGCCCTCCTCGTTTCCAGGGACTTTCCGGACGCCCTGTTCGTGGACGTGGGGAGCACCACCACCGACCTCATCCCGCTGGTGGGAGGGAAGGTGGCGAACGCGGGGAGCACGGATCTGGACAGGCTCAGGAGGGGGGAGCTGATCTACACGGGGGTGCTGAGGACCCCCGTCCCCTGCGTGCTGGGGGAGGTGGAGGGGGTGGGGGTGGCGGCGGAGAGCTTCGCCCTCATGGGGGATGTCTACATCCTGCTGGGGAAGCTCAGGCCCGAGGAGTACTCCTGCGAGACCCCGGACGGAAGGGGGAAGGATGTGGAGAGCTGCCGGAGGAGGCTGGCCAGGTGCTTCTGCTCCGATCCCGAGGAGGTGGGGGAGGGTTTCCTCCGGAGGTGCGCCAGGGCCCTTTACCGGGAACAGGTGAGGAGGGTGGCGGAGGGGATGAGGAGGGTCAGGGACAGGTACGGGCTGGAGGGCTGCCCGGCGGTGGTGGCGGGGGTGGGGGGAAGGATTTTGGGGAGGGAGGCCGCTAGGAGGGTGGGGCTGAAGGTGGTGGACCTGGGCAGGATCTACGGGAGGGAGGCCGCCCTCATGACCCCCGCCTTTTCCATGGGGGTGCTGGTGGAGGAGGCGGTGGGACGGACGCCGTCGTGAAGGTGGGGGGAAGCCTGCAGGAAAAGGGGGAGCTCCTGAGGAGGGTGTGCTCCCTCCTCCGCTCCCTCTCCGAGGAGTACGACCTGCTGGTGGTGCCGGGAGGGGGGAGGATGGCGGAGACGGTGAGGGAACTCCAGCCCAAGCTGGGCTTCTCGGAGAGCACTGCCCACTGGATGGCCATCCTGGGCATGGAGGCCTACGGCATCCTGCTCAGGGAGATGCTGGGATGGAGGTGCACCTCCTCCTTCAAGGAGGTGAGGGGAGGGATGGTCTTCCTCCCCTTCGCGGAGCTCAGGAAGGAAAAAAGGATGGAGAGGTCCTGGAGGTTCACCTCCGACTCCATCGCCGCCTGGGTGTGCGGGAAGCTGGGCTGCCGGACCCTGGTGCTGGTGAAGGTGGTGGAGGGGGTCAGGGAGGGGGGAAGGATCTGCAGGACGATGAGCACCAAGGAGCTGAGGGAGAGGAGGCCCCCCGAGGTGGACCCCCTCCTCCCGGACTTCCTGGAGAAGGGGGGAATCACGTGCTGGGTGGTGGGGGGGAGGGGGGTGGAGGGGCTGGCGGAGATCCTGAAGGAGGGAACGGGACCGGGGACCAAGATCGTCCCGGCGGTGGGATGAGACTCATTCCCGTGCTGGACGTGAGAGGGGGTGTGGCGGTCCACGCCGTGGGGGGGAGGAGGAAGGAATACAGGCCGGTGAGGAGCGTGCTCAGTCCCGATCCCTCCCCCCTTTCCCTCGCCCGGGCCTACCTGGGCCTGGGCCTGAGGGAGATTTACTTTGCGGACCTGGATGCCATCGAGGGAACGGGAAACAACCTTCCCTCCCTGAGGAAGGTGGTGGAGGAGGGGGCGGAGGTGATGGTGGATGCGGGGTTCAGGAGGGCGGAGGAGGCGAGGCCCTACGTGGAGGCGGGGGTGAGGAAGCTGGTGATGGCCACGGAGACCCTGGAGAGCCCGGAGGAGGTGGAGAGGGCCAGGGCCTACGGCCTTCCGGTGGTGGGAAGCCTGGACCTGAGGAGGGGGAGGGTGGTGGCCCGCTCCAGGCTCCTCAGGGGAACGGTGGCCGGGCTGGCCAGCACCATGGAGAGGAAGGGCGCCTCCGAGCTCCTCCTCCTGAACCTGGACAGGGTGGGAACCTCCATGGGACCCAACGTGGCCCTGTGCCAGCGAATGCTTCGCCTCGTCCACCTTCCCCTGCTGGTGGGGGGAGGGGTGAGGGGGATAGGGGACCTGAGGCTGCTGAAGAGGATGGGAATGGCAGGGGTGCTCCTGGCCACCTCCCTCCACCTGGGCAGGGTGGGCAGGGAGGAGCTGGAGGAGATCCTGAGCCCGTAGAGCTGGCGCTTCGGAACCCGGCTCACCTCAGGAGCCCCAGGATCTTCTCCGCCGTCCTCCTGGCCTCCCCCACCGCCTCCTCCCTGCGGGGTCCCAGCCCCAGCACGCTGCAGAGGGGCTGTCCCCTCCCCACCCTCTGTCCCTTCCAGGGAAGGTCCACGACCCCGGGGAAGAACGTCAGATCGGGGGCCAACAGGTCGCCTGGCGAGTAAAGAACCAACTTCACCGCCACCCCCTTCGGCTCCCCGTACTCACCCCCCTCCCCCTCGCACCACCTGAGGTGCTCCTCCACCAGGTTTATCCCCAGCACGGCCTCCACCTGCTCCAGCGTTCCCTGGAACCTGGGGTTGACCTCCACCACGACCGGACCCTCCTCGGAGATCACGAAATCAAGCCCGTTGCTCCCCACCAGCCCAAGCTCCGACCCCAGCGCCTCCGCATACTCCGCCATCCTTTCCGCCCCCCTCCCCCTAAGCGGAACCACCCCCCCACAGTAGGAGAAGGGACCAGGGGCACCCAGGGAGGGGTCCCCCACGAGCTGCTCGTTGACCGTGAGGCAGGTGGCCTCCCCCCTCCCGCACATCAGACTGACGCTGGCGCTCCTCCCCTCCACGTACCTCTGCACCAGCACCTTTCCCCTCCCCGAGCACGCTTCCCCAAAACCCTCCTCCGCCTCCTTCCTGGAGCGTGCCAGCACCACCCCCCTCCCCCCTCCGCCCCTAAGGGGTTTCAGGACCACGGGATAGCCCAGCTCCTCCCCCTTTTCCCCTGCCTCCTCCGGGCTCCCGGCCTCCTCCGTGGGGGGGAAGGGAATGCCGAGCCTGGAGGCGGCACGGAAAAGATTCCTCCTCGCCCCCTCCATCTTTTCCCACGAATTTCCCACGAGCAATCCCCTCCTCTCCAGCTCCTTCAGGAGGCGGGGCTGATGCTCCATCCCTGAGGTACACAGGACGGCATCCACCTCCCTCTCCTCCAGCAATCTCGAGCAAAGCCCCCTCCAGTCCAGCTTCTCCCCTGGGGAGGAGGGAGGGGGAGGAAGAACCCCCTCCGCGAGGCTGCATAGGTCCAGATCCCTGAACCTGTCCACCGCCCACACCCTCAGGCCCAGGGCCCTGGCCGACTTCACCACGGGTCTGGTGTTCACCCCCACCACCAGCACCGTTCTCAGGTCCTTCACCCTCGCCCCTCCAAGCCTAGAACCGAGTTAGATCTCCCCCGCCCTGAACTTCTCCGCGATCCTCCTGCTCTCCTCCGGCATGAAGCGGTGGAGGAAACGGTTGATCTCCTCCAGCCACTCGAGCTTCTGCTTGGGAGTGAGCTTCATGTACTCCCCGATCTTCTCCTCGCTCACGTGGTACCTGAAACCCTTCATCCTTCCTTCCTCCTCATCCTCTCCACCTTCCTCAGGGCCTCCAGGAAGATCCTGCGGGCGCCCGGAGTACTCCTTCAGCCTCATCAGGTCCCTCAGGGATACGAGGGGCAGGGAGATCCCTCCCGCCCTCAAGAACTCCGCTCTGCGGAGGCGCTCTCGAAGTCGAGCGGGTGATCAAGAACCACGTTCACCTCCTCGTAGGGAACTCTGGGGTTCTTGAAGCTCAGAGCCTTCAAATTCTTTTCCTTCCTCCACCTGCTCAGATTTTCCAGGGTCACCTCCTCCAGGCGGACGGGAATCCCGGGCCTGAACCCCAGCCTTCTCATCGCTTTCAGGAAAAGGTTCAGGTTGGAGTTCTCCATCCTCAGAAGGAGGTCCAAATCGGCCGTGGCCCTCGGCACTCCGTGGAGGTTCACCGCTATCCCTCCCACAACAATGTACTCACACCCTCGCGGTTCAGTTCCCGCAGAACCCTCTCGTAGTACACTAGAAAAATTCGGGGCCCGGAGTATTAACTCTACCGGCGGGAAATCCCTTCCGCAAGGGAATGCTTGGGGCGATGTTCACTTGGGTCGGTCTACCTCCCCCACCTCCTCAGCATTTCCTCCCGTTCCTTCCTCAGCACCAGCTCGAGGAAAGAATAAGAGAATTCCCTTTCCTTCTTCAGGATCTCCTCCGCCGCCCTGGGGGTGAGGTTCCTCCCGGCCAGGGCCAGGGCGGCTATCCTCCCGTACTTCGAGAGGAGCCTGGAGCTCTCCACCACCTTCCTCCACACCTCGTTCTCCCTCCCCCTCTCCGCCAGCTCCGCCGCCCTTCTCACCTCCTCCTCCGGCTCCTCCGTCATCCCTATCTCCCTGCTCCCGCAGCGGGGACAGGAGGGCCTCTCCTCCAGCTCGTGGAGGGGAAGCTCCCTGAACCAGGAGCGGCAGGAGGTGCAGGCGAAGGTCCTCACCTCCCCAAGCAGCCTGGCCCTGGCGGAGGCCAGCGCCAGCAGCTTCAGCCTCCCGGGAAGGGCGGGCTCCATCCCCACCCTGGGACCCCTCCACACCTGGGCGGAGAGGGGGGTGGGATGCTCCCTCTCCCCCACCGACCTAACCTCCACCTCCCCCGAGCGCATCAGGCGCAGGACCTCCCCCGCCCTTTCCAGATCCAGGTCCTTCTGCACCACCTCCTTGAAGGTCTCCTCGAAGACCGGTGTCCCCTTGAGGGAGGTCATGAGCCTTTCCACCACCGAGTTGGTCAGCTCCACCTCCTTCCTCAGCACGCCCATCCTCCTGGCCACCTGCACCAGCCTCCACCTGAAGAACCTGCTCCCCTCCACCGTCTCCCTCAGCTCCTCCTCCCTCCCCTCCCTCAGCCTCCTCACCACCCTCTCCGGATCCAGGGAGGGGGAGCGGAGGACGATCCTGTAGGGATCCACCTTGAAGGCCACCGTCTCCACCAGCTCGGAGGAGAGGAAGTGGGCGAGGAACCTCGCCAGGGTGCGGTTGACCAGGGTGCCGAAGCAGGCACCCACCACGCAGAACTCCCCCACCTTCTCCACCACCACCCTCCTGTCGGTGGGGAGGGGAAGGCCCTCCCTGAGCTGGGAGAACATCTCGGAGAGGGGAGCCTCCAGCACCTCCTCCTCCACCCCGTACTCCCTGGCCAGCTCCGCCCTGACCTCCTCCTCCCTCCTGCCGGCCAGGAAGGCCTCCTCCACCCTCCTCCTGATCCTCCCCACCTCCTGGGCCACGGAGAAGGGAACGGGGATCTCCTCCCCTATCCAGCTGGGAACCGCCCCCACCGGATCCTCGTCCCTCCTGACGTAAACCTTGGAGCCGAAGACCTGCACGATCCTCCAGATCTCTCCCCCCAGGGTGAACTTCACCCCGGGCTCCCCGTACTCCGCCAGGAAGGACTCGTCCAGGATCCCCACGGGCTCCCCGCTCCCGTCATCCACCACCAGGTACTGCTTGAGGTCTGGGATCATGGAGAGGTTCTCGAAGTAGTACTGGAAGAGCCTGGAGGGGGATCCCGCCCTCTCCACTCCCTTCCCGTCCTCCGAGAGCCTGAGGAACCTCCCGGTCAGGCTCTGGGCGAACTCCACCACCCTCACCAGATCCTCCCCGGTGAGACCTCTGAAGGGATGGGCCCTCCGGAAGAGGTCCAGGACCTCCTCCAGCTCCACCCTCCTCCGGGAGAGCAGGAGGGAGGCCAGGGAGTGGAGGAGGACGTCCAGCGGCTTCTCGGGAACCTTCACCTCCTCCAGCTCCCCCCTCCTGGCGTGGGAGATGAGGACCACGGACTCCAGCAGGTCGTCTGGATCCTGAACCACCACCACCCCCCTGGCCGTCTCCCCCAGCCTGTGCCCGCTCCTCCCCACCCTTTGCAGGAGGCGGGTGGCCTGCCTGGGGGAGTTGTACTGGATGACCAGGTCCACCCTTCCTATGTCCAGCCCTAGCTCCAGGGAGGAGGTGCAGACCAGCCCCTTCACCTCCCCCCCCTTGAGCCCCCTCTCCGCCCTTATCCTGGAGAAGCTGGAGAGGGAACCGTGGTGCACGCTGACGGGGAAGCGCAGGTCCCAGAGCTTGAACCTGTTGGCCAGGATCTCCGCGGTGGGACGGGTGTTGGTGAAGAGGAGGGTGGAGCCGTGGGCCTCCATCAGCCTCCTTATCTCCCTCAGCCTCGCCGCCACCTCCGGGAAGGTATAAAGCTTGGAGGCAAGCTCCCGGTCCTCCTCCGTGGGCCTGGGATAGACCACCCTCAGCTCCATCCTCTTCTCCATGCTCACGTCCACGATCTCGCACGATCTCCCCTCCCCCACCAGGAAGCGGGCCACCTCCTCCGGTGAGCCTATGGTGGCGGAGAGTCCCACCACCTGGAAGCCCCCGCACAGGGCCCTGAGCCTCTCCAGGGAGAGGGAGAGCTGGGCCCCCCTCTTGTTGTCCACCAGCTCGTGCACCTCGTCCACCACCACCCACCTCACCGTTCGGAGGTGGGAGCTCAGCCTCCTCCCGGCCAGGAGGATCTGCAGGCTCTCGGGGGTGGTGATGAGGACCTCGGGGGGAACCAGGGACTGCCTCTGCCTTTCCGAGGGGAGGGTGTCCCCGTGCCTCACGGCCACCCTCAGGTCCAGGGCCCTGCACCACCACTCCAGCCTCTCCAGCATGTCCCTGTTCAGGGCCCTGAGGGGGGTGAGGTAGAGGAGCCTCACCCCCCTTCCCTGGGGCTGGGAGAGGAGGAGGTGGTGGAGGAGGGGGAGGAAGGCCCCCTCGGTCTTCCCCGAGCCGCTGGGGGCGATGAGGAGGACGTTCTTGCCCTGCAGGACCAGGGGGATGGCCTCCCGCTGGGGAGGGGTGGGGCGGGAGAAGCCCCTCCTCTCCAGGAGGTCCCTGAGGGGCTTAAGGAGCAGCTGGAAGGGGTTGGCCTCCATCGGGCTCAAAGGTATTCCTTTCCCCTTCCCATCCTGGCCTTCAGCTCCTCCAGCCTCCTCCTCATTTCCCTCTCCACGCCCTCGTGGCCGGAGAGAAGCCGGTGGAGCGGATGGGTGGACTCCAGGCGGCACCCCACCCCCGAGGCCACCACCAGCCTGTCCCTGCAGGAGGGGTGGAAGGAGGCAAGGCCGAAGGGAACGGGCTCCCCCTCCTCCATGGCCCTCCTTATCTCCTCGTCCATCCTCTTCACGGAGAACCTGGTCCCAAGGCCCAGGAGCTCGAAGGGGCTCAGCATCTCCCCCTTGATCTGCCAGAGGCCCAGGCCGGGGGCGTGGAAGAAGAGGTTGCCGTAGCCGTGGTCATCCCCTCCCATCAGCACCCTCCACTCCCCCCTCAGCGAGGAGTACCTCCGGTACTTGCGGTGCATCTCCTCCATGATTTCGGCTATGGGCCTGATCCTCACCTCACCACCTTATCCTGAATCCTTCCTCCCCCCTGGGCTCCTCCCACCTCACCTCCACCCCCTCCACCCTGGCCCCGGGAGGTCCGCGCCTGCAGAACTCCAGCATCTCCTCCACCCTCTCCCTCTCCCCCTCGAAGACCGCCTCCACCCTTCCGTCGGGCAGGTTCCTTACCCATCCCCCCACCCCCAGCCTCTGCGCCAGCTCGCTGGTCCTGTACCTGAAGAAGACCCCCTGCACCCTCCCGCTGACGTAAACGTGGGCCCTCACCCTCATCTCACCACCCGTCCAGCTTCCCCTCCAGCTCCCTCAGGTCCCTGAGCACGAACTCCCCCTCCATCCTCCCCTTCCTGTCCAGGTAGAAGGCCCTTATCCCCAGCCTGCGGGGCACCAGGTAGTCGTACTCGTAGTGGTCCCCCACGTGGACCAGCTGGGAGGGGGAGAGACCGCAGAGCTCCAGGACGGTGCGGTAGGTCTCCTCCGAGCGCTTGATCCTCCCGAAGTCCGAGAAGGAGGAGAAGGTACGCTCGAAGTAGCCCTCCAGCCCCAACACCCTGAGCTGGAAGGAAACGAACTCCCTGGGGGCGTTGGTGAGGAGGATCAGGCCGTATCCCCTCCGCCTGAGCCCCTCCAGCACCTCCGGGACCTCAGGATAGGCCCTCACCTCCCCCCTGCACCTCTCGAACAGCTCCTCGGGCTCAACCCCGAGGTCGAACCTCCTCAGCCAGTAGCGGAGATCGTACCACTCCATCCTCCCATCCCCCACCCTGTCGTACTCCTCCTTCACCACCCTCCTGGCCTCCTCCAGCGGGAGGCCGTGCCTGAGGGAGTAAAGCCTGGGCATCTCCTCCAGCCAGACCGCATTGGCGAAGCTCATCTCCACCAGGGTTCCGTCCAGATCCAGGGAGATCTTCCTCATCCTCCCCCTCTTCCCTTCCCTCCTCCCATATACCTTTCCGCCTCCGGCGGCTATATTTAAGCGGGGGAGGAAGGGGAAAGGGTGCCGGCGAAGAAGCTTCCCGCCCTCCTGAAGCCCAAGCGGGGGAGGAAGGAAAAAGGGGTGGAGATAAAGCCGAGGGAGGCCAGGGTGATAGGGGTCTTCTCCTGCAAGGGGGGGGTGGGAAAGACCACGGTGGTCTCCAACCTATGCTCCAGCCTGACGGACATGAAGAGGAGGGTGCTCGCCGTGGATGCCAACCTGGGGGCCCCCAACCTGGGCCTCCACTTCGGGGAGCTAACCCCCAAGATCACCATCCACGACGTGATCTCCTCGGGCATTCCCATCGAGGAGGCCGTCCTGGAGATCCAGGGGATACCCATGGTGCTAGGCTCCATAGCCTATGAGGACGAGGTGCGCCCGGTGGACCTTAGGGAGCTGCTCTCACCCCTCAAGAGGGACTACGAGCTCATCCTCCTCGACTCCGCCCCGGGAATTGGGAGCGAGGTGGTGGCCGCCCTCAAGGCCTGCCACGAGATGATCATCGTGACCAACCCCTACGTCCCCACCATAGCCAGCACCCTCAAGACCTTCAGGGCGGCGGAGAAGTACCGGATCCCCATCCTGGGGGTGGTGGTGAACAGGGTGGCGGGGGAGCCCTTCGAGCTCTCGGTGGGGGAGATAAGGAAGGCCCTGGGCTGGCCGGTGATAGGGGTGATCCCGGAGGACAAGAGGGTGAGGGAGTCGACGGCCGCGGGCATCCCGGTGGTCAGGTACCGGCCCAGGGCCAAGGCGGCGAGGGAGCTCAAGAAGCTCGCCTCCTTCCTCGCCGAGCACCTGAAGAGCCTCTGACCCTCCTGCGCCTCAGGACTTCCCTCCTCTTCCTCTCCACCACCCGCTGGAGGGCCCTCCAGGAGGCCAGCTCCCTCCTGGCCCTCCTCCTCAGCCTCTCCACCTCCTCCGGGGCCAGACCGGCGGCCCTCCTCCTCTCCCTTATGAACCTCTCCAGGGCCTCCACCGCCACCCTCTCGGGCCTGGCCAGGCGCTTGCGCACGGGAACGACGGGCGGGAGGGCGGCGCGGCGCAGGAGGCTGGCCATCCTGACCAGGCTCTCCCTCTGCCTGGAGGTCAGCCTCACCCTCTCCCTCACCGCCCTCCTGCGCCCAGGCTCCGTGGCCCTCCTGAGGAGGCCCACCATCCTCCCGTACCTGAAGGACCAGCTCACCTGGTAGAGGGAGAAGCCGACCGCCGCCAGGGCCATGGCGAGGAGGAGCAGGAGCAGGAAGAGGGGGGAGGGGGCGGTGGGAACCTCGAAGGTGGGAAGGAGCAGGACGGGCGGGGAGGGGGGAACCCTCACCCTCTGCCCGAAGAGGAGGAAGATACCGAGCTCCTCCGTCCTGAACTGGAAGTAGAGGTACTGCCCGTCCCTCCCCACCTCCTCCAGCTCCAGCTCCTGCGAGGGGAGCCTTCTGACCCGTATGGTCCTCACGTCTATTCTCTCCCTCCTCACCCAGGAGCGGCTCACCCTCACCCTAACCACCGCTTGGGAGAGGGGCGGGGAGGAGGGTGCGGGCTCCAGACAGAAGTAGCGGTAGGGAACCGCCTCGGGCGGGGGGGAGACCGGGTAATCCTCGGATTCCCAGGCCGAAACCGCCACCCATCCCTCCTCCCTCACCACCACCTCCAGCCTGGACACGCAGAGGCCCAGCCAGCTCAAGTCGGCTGAGGCCGGGACCCCGGGCCGCAAGTGGCCCAGCGGGATCTCCCTGGAGGGGGGTGGGACCCAGCCGCTCACCCCCACCCTCCATCCCTCCAGCGGGCCCCACTCGGGGAGGAGGGCCGGTCCCCCCACCACCACCCTCTTCCAGCTCACCGAGGTCACCGCCTCCAGCGCCATCCCCTCCAGCTCCCTCCAGCCGTGGGGCGCCACCACCTCACCCCTCCTGTTCTCCAGCTGCACCCATCCCCTGAGGACGGGGGCCCTCACCGAGAAGCTCCTGCCCTCCAGCGTCCTCCAGGTGGAGAAGTAGCCCGCCGTGGCCCTCCTCTCCTCCAGCACCCTCCACCTCACCCCTCCCGCCACCGCCGCCGTCCGCCCTTCCAGCCTCATCCAGGAGGCGGAGGTGAAGGAGGAGCCGCTCCTTCCCTCCAGCCTCACCCACCCCCTCTCCTGCGGACCGCTCACCCCCCCGCTCCAGCCCTCCAGGTGCCTCCACCTCCTGAGGGTGAAGCTCCAGACTGGGGAGGAGTTCTCGTGCCCCGCCTCATCCACCGCCCTCACGCGCCAGTAGTAGGTCCCGGGGGAGGTGAAGCCCACGATCCGGAAGTTCTCGGGGGTGTTCTCCGCGTGGAAGAAGGGTTCTGTCATGGAGGGCTCGTCATCCACCGCGAACTCGTAGAGGATGCGGGTGTTGTCCTCCACGCTCCTCCACTTGAACATGAGGGTGAAGGTCTCAAGCTCCGCCCCGTTCTCGGGGGAGAGGAGCTCCACCTCAGCCGGGGCGTGGAGGTCGGTGAAGAACCAGAAGGTCTCCGAGTTCTCGCTTTCCTTCCCGGAGTTGTCCCTGGCCTGGACCCTCCAGTAGTAGGTGAGGTTGTCCTCCAGCGGGGGGGAGACCTCCCAGCGGTCGTTGTCCAGCCAGCCGGAGTCCGCCACCACGTTTTCGAAGTTCTCGTCCCTGGATACCCAGACCCTGTGCAGGACGGGCTGGGAGATGTCCACGGAGACCCGCCAGACCAGCAGGGGGGAGGAAACGCCCACCACCTTCCCGTTCTCCGGGGAGAGGGGGACGGGGGCGGGGGGAGGGGCGTTCTCCACCCTGAACCACCTGGAGGGGGTCTCATGGACGTTGCCGGCGTTGTCCCTGGCCTGGACCCTCCACCGGTAATCGTTGTCGGGCAGGGGGAAGGGAACCTGCCAGGAGTTCTCGGAGATCCAGCCCGAGTCCAGGTAGTTCTCCATCTCCCCCACGGAGACCAGGACCCTGTAGGAGAGCGGGAAGGAGTTGTCCGTTCCCTCCGTCCAGCTCAGGATGGGCTGGGAATCCTCCAGGGTGGCTCCGTTGTCGGGCCAGAGGAGCTCCACCCCCTGCGGGGGTAGGGTGTCCAGCCTGAACCAGCGGATCTCCGAGTTCTCCCCCTCGTTACCGGCGTTGTCCCGCGCCTGGACCCTCCAGTACCAGATCCCATCTGGCAGGGGGAGGTCCATCCTCCAGTTCTCCCCCTCCACCCACCCCGAGACCGCGTTCTCGTGGGAGAAGGAGGGGTCGTCACTGAGCTTCACCCTGTACCCGACCGGGAGGGAGTTCTCCGTCACGGGGGCCCACCTGAACTCCACCTCCCTAAGGTTCTCCCCGTTCTCCGGGAGGAGGGGGGAGGGGGCGGGGGGAGGAACGGTGTCCAGCTGGAAGGTGCGGGGCGGGCTGAAGGGGCTCCAGTTCCCCGCCCCATCCCTGGCCCTCACCCTCCAGGAGTAGATCCCGTCCACCGGGAGGGGCGGGACCTGCCAAGAGTTCTCGGAGAGCGTCACGTCATAAACCGTCACGGGCCCGTACTCCACCTTCAGGTGATAGGAGAGGGGTCCCGAGATGTCCCAAACGTTCTCCCACCTTAGGAGGGGGGTCCTGTTGTTCAGGTTCTCCCCGGGGAGGGGAGAGAGGAGGACGGGCACGGGCGGAGGGGTGAGGTCCACCCTGAAGCTCCAGGTGGGGGAGGGAAGGAGGCCCTCGTTCCCGGCGTTGTCCCTTGCGAAGACCCTCCAGTAGTACACGCCCTCCTGGAGGGGGGAGGGGACCCAGTAGTTCTGCTGGATCCAGCCCGAGTTCTCCACGGGCTGGGTGAAGAGGTGGTCCAGGGCCAGCTGGACGAAGAAGGCCAGGGGGAGGGAGTTCTCGGGGGGAGAGAGCCACTGGAGGAGGGGGGTGGAGGTGTTCTCGTTCTCCCCGTCGGAGGGGGAGAGGAGGGTGGGGGCTCCGGGCGGGACCGTGTCCACCCTGAAGCTCCGGATCTCTGACCACTCACCCGTCAGACCCCCCACCGAGGCCCTGACCCTCCAGTAATAGAGGTTGTCGGGAAGCGGGGAGGGAGTATGGTGGTTCTCCTCCAGCACGGTATCCACCAGCGTGGAGGGGAACTCCTGGGAAAGGGCCTCCAGCACACAGAGATCCAGGTGCAGCACCGTCCTGGTGGCATCCGGGGTGTTCTCCAGGTATCTGACGACCAGACGGTTCTCCACCAGGTACTTCCCCAGCTCCCTGAACCCGAAGGAGAACTTCAGCGTGGTTTCGTTCTCCCCCAGCCATCCCAGGAACCTCCAGCTCCCCATCTCCCGGAGGTAGACTCCCACGTTTTCATCCCCGTTCGTGTACCCCTTCACCCTGAGCACGTAGGTCTGGGCCTGGGGAACGTTCTCTATCCAGTGCTCCCAGTTGAGGGTGTTGTCCTCCTCGTTCTCCGCCAGGTTCTCGCAGACCCCGTCCTCCTCACGGGTGTTCTCCAAGGATCCTCCCACCACCTCCCCCCTCCTGGTGGAGCCGTCCGACAGCGTCAGGGGCTCCTCCCCCACGAAGACGTTCTCTCCCGCCCAGACCGGGGCTTCGGAGGAGAGCTGCAGCCTGTAGTTGTCGGCCAAGAAGACGTTCTCCCAGGAGAGGGTGGGGGCGTTCTCCCGTAGGTTCCTCCCGTTCTCCGGGGAGAGGAGCCGGGGGGCCACCACCACCGCGGGCAGGAAGTCCCTCCAGCCCTCCACCTCCACCCACCTTCCCGTGAGGGCCTCCACCCTTACCGACCATCCCTCCAGCGGGCGCCAGCCCACGAAGGGGGCCTCCATCTCCCCTCCCCAGCCCTCCAGTCCGTGCCATCCCGAGGGGGAGAAGAGCCCCTCCGCCCATCCCTCCACCTCCACCCACCCCGAGGGGGCCCCTCCCTCCCAGGACCACCCCTCCAGCTCCTCCCACCTGCAGGCCCTGAACCAGCGGATGCCCGACCACTCCCCCGCGTTCCCGGCGAGGTCCAGGGCCCTCACGCGCCAGCTGTAGATCCCGGGCTCAGGGGGCACCCAGAGGTAGCCGTTGTCCTCCACGTTCTCGTTTTCGTAGAGGAGGGAGGACAGGTCCTGGCTCTTCCCCACCTGCAGGTGGTAGCCCTTCACCCCCGAGGGGGAGTCCGTGGAGGGGAGCCAGCTCAGCTGCACGGGGCCAAGGTTCAGGAAGGAACCGTTTTCGGGATGGGAGGGTTCCGCGGGGGAGGGGAGAGTGTTGTCCACCCCGAAGAGGTGCTCCTCCGACCAGGGGCCCAGGTTGCCGGCGTTGTCCCTGACCCTGACCTTCCACAGGTACCTCCCCTCGTCCAGGAGGGTGGGGAAGGAGGTGGAGTCCGTCCACACGTTCTCCCTGACCATCAGGCTGGGGTAGTAGAGGATCACCAGCTGGTAGGTGAGGGGAAGGGAGTTCTCCTCCACCGCGCTCCAGGAGAGGACGGGGGAGGTCTGTACCCAGCGGTCGTTCTCGGGATGGAGGAGGACAGGGAAGGAAGGCGGGAGGGTGTCCACCCTGAACTTCCTCCAGTCGGTGAAGAGGCCCTGGTTACCCGCATTGTCCCTGGCCAGGACCCTCCAGTACCAGATCCCGTCCTCCTTGAAGAGGAGCTCGACGTTCTCCGTCTCCACCCAGCGGTTCTCCGCTATGTTCACCTTGTCTGGAGAGACCTCCACGTAGTACCTCAGGGGATAGGAGTTCTCCGGGGGAGCCTGCCATCTCAGAACGGGAGTGCTATCACCCACGTTCTCCCCCGCGGCCGGGGAAAGGAGCAAGGGCCTGGCCGGGGGAAGGGTGTCCACCCTGAAGGTCCTGACCTCGGACCAGGGGGAGCTCACCCCGGACCTCCAGGCCCTGACCCTCCAGCGGTAGAGGTTGTCCTGAAGGGCCGAGGTCGGGGTGTAGGAGGTGGAGGTGGTGATGACCCGGAGCTCGGGCCAACCGAAGTCGGCATCGTTATCCACCTGGAGCTCGAAGTTGTCCGCGGGCTGGAGGTTCTCCCAGGTGAAGGT
>CAZDZG010000016.1:0-12379 GCA_964509845.1 Hadarchaeota archaeon (SeqCode)
GGGAAAGGGGGGGCGGGGAAGAGCACCCTCTCCGCCCTCCTGATCAGGGTGCTTTCGGAGAGGAGGATAGGTCCCCTGCTGGCGGTGGATGCCAATCCCGACTCCAACCTTCCCCACCTGCTGGGGGTGGAGGTTTCCGGAACGGTGGCCGATCTGACCTCGGAGATGAAGCGGAAAATCGAAAGGGGTGACCTGCCCCCAGCCGTTACCAAGAGGGATCTGCTGGAGTACGGGGTGATCAAGATCCTCAAGGAAACCCCCACCTTCGACCTGCTGGTGATGGGGAGGGGGGAAGGGGAAGGGTGCTACTGCATGGTGAACGCCCTCCTGACCGACATCCTGGACACCCTGAGCCGCAACTACTTCCTCACCCTCATAGACGAGGACGCGGGGCTGGAGCATCTCAGCCGGAGGACCGACAGGGACGTGGACGTGATGCTGATCGTCACGGACCCCAGCGCCATGGGCTTCAGAACGGCTGCCAGGATAAAGGAGGTGGCCAGGGAGGTGCACCTAGAGTTCAAGCGGATGTACCTGGTGGGGAACCGGTTCTCCGCCGAGCAGGTCCCCATGCTGGAGGAGAGGGCCAGGGAGATGGGGCTGGAGGTGCTGGGAACCATCCCGCACGATGACCACGTCTTCAGGCTCAACCTATCGGGAAGGCCCCTTTTCGAGCTCCCTTCGGACAGCCCCTCCCTGAGGGCAGCGGAGGCCCTTCTGCGCAGGATGGGGCTCCTCCGGGAAACATGAAGCTCGCTCTCCTCATCCTGGCGGGGGGAAAGAGCGAGAGATGGGGGACCGAGAAGGCCCTGGTGGAGGTGGAGGGAAAGCCCCTGGTCCTCCACGTGCTGGAGGGGCTGGGGGCCCTTTCGGAGGAGAGGGTGATCTCCTGCAAGCCCGGGCTGGGCCTGAGGCTTCCGGGAGTAAGGGTGGTGGAGGACATCTCGGAGGAGAAGGGGGCCCTCGTGGGCCTGTTCAGCTCCCTCCCGCACATCAGGAGCAAGTACGTGGCGGTGGTGGCCTGCGATCACATCCGGGCCAGCCTCAGGGTGATGGAGAGGCTGGCGGAGAGGGCCGAGGGCCATGACGGGGCGATCCCCCGCTGGCCCAACGGATACCTGGAGCCCCTCTACGCCGTTTACCGAACCGGGAGCCTGAGAAAAGCGGTGGAGGAGGGGATGAGGAGGGGGGAGAGGAGGCTGAGGAAGGTTCTGGAGGGGTTGGACCTCATCCACGTGCCGGTGGAGGAGCTGAGGGAGCTGGATCCAGGGCTGGACTGCTTCTTCAACCTCAACTCCCCCGAGGATCTCCTCAGGCTTCCACCACCTCGCTCAGGTCCCTGAGGAAGGAACGGAGGTGGGAGGGGCGGTGGTGGGGCATCACCACCAGCCTCACCGCCTCCGGCAGCTCGGAGCGGGAGACCACCCACCCCTTTTCGCCCAGCCTCCCCTCTAGCTCCCGGACTCCCAGGCGCTCGTGGGTGAAGGCCACCACGTTCAGCTCAGGCTCCACCACCAGCCTCACCCCCTCCACCCTCCTCAGCCCCTTCGCCAGCTCCTTGGCCATCTCCACGCACCTCCTGGCCTCCCTTCCGTCCAGCAACTTCAGGGCCAGCCAGCAGGCCGCCACCGAGGCCCCCGGCCTGGTCCCCAGCAGGGTATGGGTCCTGGCTCCCAGGTAGGGAACCTCCCATTCCACCTTCCTCAGCCACTCTTCCTTCCGGAAGAGGACCAGGCCCGAGGGAATGGGGGCCCTTCCAAGCTTGTGGGGGTCGGCGGTCAGGGAGCAAACCCCCTCCACCCCGAAGTCCCATCCCCTCCTTCCCAGGAAGGGAAGGAGGAAGCCCCCCAGGCAGGCGTCCACGTGCAAAAAGCATTCCCTCTCCCTCGCCACCTCCGCCATCTCCTCCACCGGATCCACCAGGCCGAGGGAGGCCGTGCCCGCCGTGGCCACCACGGCCGCCGTCCTCCCATCCACCTTTCTCCTGAGCTCCTCGGGATCGGCCCGGTAATCCTCCCCAAGGCCCGTGAGGACGAGCCTAAGGCCGAGCAGGGAGCATGCCTTTCGCACGGAATAGTGCACGGAGAGGGGGGCCACCACCTTTTTCCTCCCCGTGACCTCCCTGGCCACCCACAGGGCCATGAGGTTGCCCTCCGTCCCGCCCGAGGTGACGTAACCCGCCGCCCCCGGGCAGGAGAACCATCTCCCGGCCTCCTCCACCACCTCCTCCTCGAGCCTCCGCACGCTGGGGAAGACCCTGGGGTCCAGGGCGTTGGTGTCCAGGAACCTCACGTAGGCCCTCACCAGTTCCCTCCTGGGAAGGGTGCAGAGGGAGGAGAAGACCCTGCCGGAGCGGTATCCGGGATCCCCCTTTCTCCTCTCCTCCAGCAACCTCAGGTATTCCCTCGCCCTCACCCCTTACCCTCCAGGTAATCCAGCAAAAGGGAGGCCACGTTCTCCCTCCTCACGGACTGCAGTCCCTTCCAGCCTGGAATGGCGTTCACCTCCACCACGTACTTCCTTCCGTCCTCCCCCACCAGCAGGTCCACCCCCGCGTACTCGCACCCCAGCACCCTTACCGCCCTCAGGGCCATCTCCCTGCTCTCCTCATCGGGTTCCCAGGCCTCGGGCCTCGCCCCCCTGGAAACGTTGGTCTTCCAGTCCTCCCCCACCCTCCTCATCCCCAGCACCCTCTCCCCTATCACCAGCATCCTCAGGTCCCAGTTGCCGTGCGGGATGAACTTCTGAACGTAGTAAACGCACCTCCCGTACTCCAACACGGAGAAAAGGCGATGGGCCAGGTCCTCCTCCTTCACCCTCAGCATCCCGGCCCCCAGGGAGCCGAAGAGGGGCTTCACCACCACCTCCCCATACCTCTCAAAAGCCTTCCTGGCCTCCTCCCTTCTCTCCGTCACCACGGTGGGGGGAACGGGGAGGCCGGCGTCCTCCAGGAGGGAATTCGTGTAGAACTTGTCGGCGCACCTCTCGATGGCAGAGGGGGGGTTTACCACCCTGACCCCCAGGTTCTCCAGCCTGTGGAGGACGTCCATCCTGAAGACCAGCTGCTCCGCCGAACCCTTGGGGACCCACCTCACCAGCAACAGGTCAAACTCCTCCAGATCCATTCCGCGGCAGGTCACCCTGGGCCTCTCCCCCAGCCTCGCCACCAGCTCCTGGAGGGGGAACTCGAAGCACTCCCATCCCCTCCTTCCCGCTTCCTCCCTCAGCCTCTCCACGTTCCAGTCCGGCCTGCCCGAGGTGAAGATCCCCACCCTCACGGGGATCCCCCCAGCGGGGGCTCAGGGCCTGATTCCCAGCGACCTCTCAAGGATTTCCTCGTTTATCCCACCCGCGTGGAAGACCCTACCCGTCTTCAGGTTGTTCACCGTGATCTCCGCGGGGGAGAAGAGCTTGGGATCTATCTTGAAGAAGTCCCTCTCGTACCTCTCGAAGAGTTCGAGGAAGGGGGAGCCGTAGTCCCTGGAGGAGCTGGAGGGAACCTCGGCGATGATCCTCTCCACCTCCTCGTCTTCCGCTTCCACGAAGTAAATCGTCCTCCCCCCGTAGAGCACGCAGTCGTTGGTCTTGCCCATGGCCTCCAAGTCGTTCTTGGCCACGGGGGCGATGGGGGCCGTTCCCACCCCGCTCACGAGTTTCTGGAGGGGGAAGCCCAGCTCGTGAAGCTTGTGGACCCCCGTCTCCACCACCCTGGCGGAGATCTGGATGCTTCCCACCAGGCTGGCGGTGGGGGCCACCACCAGGGCGAGGTTCTCGGGCTTCACCCCGCACTTCTCCGCCACGAACTCCGCCACCCTCTCATCCGGAAGCTTTCTGGTCTCCAGGGCCAGCACCGCCACCTCGCTGCTGTCCGCGTACCCCAGTTCCCCGAAGAGCTTCTCCACCCTGGCCAGGGCCCTTGCCGGCCCGGATCCCATGGCGAAGTACTTGTCCACCTTCACCGCCCACCCGGCGTACTGGGAGGCCATACAGGAGATCACGGGATGGTCCGTGCGCACCCGCACCCTGGGGAGCCTGCCCGCCTCCACCTCCACCTCCCCCAGCCCTCCCATGCAGATCCTGGAGAAGGCTATTCCCGCCTCCACACTCCCTGGAACCTCCACCCCCGCATCGATGACCGTGCAGCCGTTCCCCAGCCTCCTCACCCTTATCCTCATCTCCTCCTCCCTGGCCTTCATCTCCTCCACGATTTCCCAGGCCCTCCTGTTCACGCTCAGCATCCCTCCCCCCTCCAGACCAGGATCTCACCCTTTCCCGAGCAGGCCAGGTCCCCGTCGTACCTCTCGTACTTCCCCTTCAGGTGCTCCTCCCGCACCGGCAGTCCCTCCCTCCGCAGGTAGGGCAGGAGGAGGGAGAGGAAGGTGGGGCGGTAGGTACAGCTGTACTGGAAGGTGGGGAGGAGGGGCGGCCTGCGAAAGGTCAGGATGGTTCCCCTCTCCATTCCCCCTCCCAGTCCCTCTCCCACCTCACCGAAGCACACGATCGTTCCCCCCGTCATGAGGGCCCCCGCAAAGTCCCCGAGCCTCCCCTCCACCGCTATCACCCCCCTTCTCAGCTTCTCCCCCACCTCCCTCCCCGCGTTCCCCCTTATTATGATGGTTCCCCCCCTCATTCCCACCCTCGATCCCCGGTATCCCGCCCCCACCAGGTTCCCCGCCTCCCCCCTCACCTCTATCCTTCCCCCCCTCATCTCCGCCCCCACCCAGTCTCCCGCCCTCCCCTTCACCACGATTTCCCCTCCCGACATCTCCGCCCCCAGGTGCATCCCCACCTCCCCTTCCACCTCTATCCTTCCCCTGGTCATCCTGGCCCCCACGTACTTCACCCTGCCGAAGTCCCCCTCCAGCCTGAGCACCTCTCCGTCCCCCCTCTCCTCCACGGTGAAGAGCTCCTCCAGTTTCTTCCTCCTCCTGCCATACAGCACCTCCATCCTCCCCACCTCCCCCACCGGCTTCCCGCACAGGTGCTCGGGGCATAGGATCTCCGCCTCCACCGGAACCTTGAAGGGAAACCTGGGCCTCAGGATGAGCACCTCATCACCTCCCTCAGGTGGAAGAGGTACTTGCCCAGCTTTCCTCCGTAGTTCCCCGCCGAGATCCTCCTTATTCCCTTCACCGAGCAGGCCCCCTCTATTCCCTCCCTCATGGCTTTCCTCACGCTCTCCTCGTCCAGCCCGTTGATCACGATCTCCAGCACGCAGTTCACCCCCTCCGGCACCTTGCTCTTGACCAGGGGCCTGAGGGTGGGGCAGTACTCCGTGTTGGTGGAGGCCTTCAAAAACCTGTACTTGGAGCCCACCTTGCTCCCGCTCCTCACCACCCCACCGGGGAAGGGCGCCACCACCCCCTCCACCCTCCTTATCCTCTCCACCGCCCTCTCCGCCGCCTCCAGCGTGCAGTCCTCATCCTCCCCCAGGATGAGGAAGTTCCCCCCTCCCACCGCCCTCTTGATCCCAAACTCCTCCTCCACCAGGAACTCTCCCTCCATGACGGGAATCCTCCAGAACCTCCTCTCCCCCACCCTCTTGGAAAGCTGGAAGCCATCCCCGAAGAACCTGAGCTTGGCCCCCACCTTCACCGTTTTCTCCCCCTGCAGGCCGTTGAAGCAGGAGGTGGTGGGGCAGGTCATGATGCACTGCCCTATCCTCCTGAGCAGCTGGTCCTCCAGATCCTTCTCGGACATGGCAAAGATCAGCAGGCTGGCCCCGGGTCTTCCGTCGGGGGTCTCCTCCGGCCTCAGCCACCTCTCCACGCCCGCCTCCGCCCCGCAGGCTATCACGGAGGTGGCGAAGCCCGTGGCGGTCAGGGCGGCGTTCCTCACCCAGTTCTCGTTCTTGGCCGTCACGATCACCCTGGCCGCCCTCATGCCGAAGGCCTCGGCAAAGGTATCCTCTATCTCCACCCCATTCACCCACATGGAATCACCTCGCTCCTCGGAAGGTACTCGGGCTCCACCGGATAGTTCTCCAGGGAAACCGTGTAGTAGCTCTCGAAGTCCCGCCTGGCGTCCTCCGGCAGCTCCCCCTCCGGACTGACCCACCAGGTCCTCCCCCATCCCTCCTTCACCACCTTCCCATCCTTCACCACGATCTCGCCATCCTTGATCACGTACTTGGCCCTGGAGAAGGAGCCCTCTATGTCGTCCTCCCTGAACTCGTAGATGGCCACGTCCGCATCCGCCCCCACCCCCAGGTGTCCCTTCCTCCTCAGGCCCAGGAGCCTGGCGGGGGCTGCCCTGGTGATCACGGCTATCTCGTAGAGGGAGTACTCCCTGTCAAGGGAGGGCAGGGTGGAGCGGGAGGAGGCCGCCTTGTGGACCTCCGAGAGGGTCCTCTCCCTGGCCTCCCTGCTCATCAGCCACTCGATCACCTTAGGGTAGTGGTAGAAGGGACCGGCGTTGGGATGATCGGTGGTGAGCACCACCTTCCAGGGATCCTCCACCAGCAGGGCCACCTCCAGCCCTATGGCCCACTGCACGGCATTCACCGGGGACTTGGGCCTGAAGGTGTAGGGCACTATTCCCGCCCCTTCCTCCACCTCCACATCCGAGTTGTACCACTTGTTTCCGGTTAGCCTGAAGAGCTTGTGCTGCCAAGGGCCATCCGCGGTCATGGTGGTGGCCTCCCCGAAGATCACCTGCCCCAGATCGCAGCTCACCCCCTTGAACCTGTTGATGGCCTTGGCAACCTCCGGGGCGGCCGAGGAGAGGGTGGCCCAGTCCTCCCCTCCGTAGGAGTTGAACTGGATGTGGGTGATGTGGATCCTCGCCCCCTCCGCCACCGCCGTCTCCACCGTCTCCACCACCAGTCCGAACTTGCCAGGGTTCCCCAAGCCGTTGCAGTGAACGTGGATGGAGTGGGGGAGACCCAGCTCCTCGTTCACCCTGGCCAGTCCCCGTATGATCTCCCTGGGGGTGATCCCGTAGTTCTCCACCTGGTCGTCCAGGTCCTCCACGTTCCTTCCCCACTTCCAGTTCTCCACCCCTCCGGGATTCACCAGCTTGATCGCATAGCCCTTGGTGGCCCTCAGGAGCCAGGCCACGAAGTCCCTGAGCTTCTCCCTATTTCCCTCCTTGAGGTACTTCATCACGAAGTGGTTGTTTCCCATGAGGGTGTAGGCCCCCTTGTCCACCATGGGGATGTCGTTCAGCTCCTCGTGAACGTGCCTGGCGGTAAGGGGGGGCATGGCTGCCTCCATGACCGTGGTGTAGCCCAGCAAGGCATACCTGTATCCCGTGACGTAGGTGGTGGGGACGGTGTACCCCACACCCCCCCTGGTCACCTCTGTCCTGGGGACGGGATCGAGACGGTGGTCCTCGGGCCTCATCAGCCTTCCCAGGTTAACCTTGGAGCCCGCCACGTGACTGTGCAGGTCCACCCCCCCCGGGAAGACGATGAGGCCGGAGGCATCTATCACCTCCCCCTTCGCCTCCTCCACCATCCTTCCCCCCTCGATGAAGAGGTCCATTCGCTCCCCGTTGATCCCGTTGATGGGGTCGTAAACGATTCCGTTCTTGATGATCATCCTCCCACCCTCTCTATGATCCTCTCCAGGATCTCCCTGTCCGGCAGGTAGGGGGAATCCACCAGCTTCTTGAGCCTCAGCGGAACCCCGTCCATCCGGTAAGCCGTTCCATCGCACTCTATCCCCGCAATGGCCGAGGGTATCACCACCCGAGCCAGCTTGGAGGTGAGGCTCACCTTCGGATCTATTACCACGGTGGGGATGGAGGCCAGGTGTCTCACGGCCGCGGCGGGGAAGTGGGCGGCGGGATCGGAGGCCAGGATGAGGGCGGCATCGCACTCCCCCCTGCAGAGCAGGTCCACCGCCGAGAACTCCCCGGGGTTGTAGACGGGATATCCCCGGCTGAAGTTGACGGCAAAGGGATACCCCGTGAGCCAGGTGAGGACCTCGTTGGCCCCGCTCACGTTGAAGTGCCCCCTCATGGGCATGATCAGAAACTTCGTATACTCGTTGAGATCCCTCACCAGCCTGAGGGCCGCATCCACGTTCAGGTTCTTTCCCCTGGACATGGTGAGGCCCATGCCGAAGAAGATGATCCCGAACCTGCAGCCCTTCATCCTCTCCGCCAGCCCCTCTATCACCTCCCAGGGAACCCCGGCCGCCTCCTTCACCCGGTATCCCCTCAGGGCTGCCCTGAGGGCGGAAAGCAGCTCATAGTCCTTCCCCATCTGCACCCTTATGAACTGGTTCACCATCTTGGAGGTCCTGGTCTCCCTCACGTCCACGTGCACCACGAACCTGTCCTTCTTCCCCTGCCTGTACATGCCCGTAGGGGTGATGGAGTACCTGACGGGGTGACGGATGTGGGCCTCGGCGGGATTGCAGCCCCAGAAGATCACCAGGTCCGCCCTGTTCTTGACCTCCCCCAGGGTGCACTTCACCGCCCCGCACTCCTGCGCCGCCAGGACGGTGGGGCCGTGGCAGGTGGAGGAGGTGTTGTCCAGGCTGGCCCCCGTGAGCTCGGCCAGCCTCACGGCCATTCGCTGGGCATCGGACTCGGTGGAGCTCAGGCCGTAGATGAGGGGGAAGTCCGCCTCCCTCAGGATCCTGGCGGCCTCCTCTATGGCCTCCTCCAGACCCACCTCCCTCCCGTCCACCATGGGCCTGGCCCTGTCCTCCGCGTGGGAAAGGAACTTGGACCTCGAAACGGGACAGGCGTTCCTGGTGGAGACGATCCTTCCTCCTTCCACCTCCACCTCCAGGTCATCGCAGAGGCAGCCGCAGAACGGGCAGACCACCCCTCTATGCAGGACCACTTCCTCCCCTCCAGGCCCTCAAGAGTTCCTCCAATCCGGTGGGCTTTTCCCCCGGTACCGCCTCGACCCTGGCCCTCAGGCCCTTCAGGGAAGGCATGCCCGTCCCTTCGGTGAGGGGGCTGGTGAGGGCGTTGGCCCAGGGCCCCATGGGGATGAAGACGGAACCCCTTTCCGTGTTCCCCAGGCGGCACCTCACCACCACCGAGCCGAACTCCGTGCTCACCCTAACCGTTTCCCCTTCCTTCACCCCCAGCTCCCTGGCGTCCTCGGGATGGAGGAAGGCCACGGCCACCTTGTCGAAGTATTCGGACGAGGTCTTTCCCTTCTCCAGACTTACGCCCTGATCCACCGTCCTGCCGGTGTTCAGGAGGACTTCCAAAAGAATCTTTTTCTCTTTTCCCCAAAGATTTAAATGTTTTCCCACCCCCACTCTTCCGATGTCCCGAAAGGTGCGGATTGGAGTGGTGAAAGTTGGAAACATCGGCACCTCCACCATGATCGACCTTCTGCTGGACGAAAGGGCGGAAAGGGAGGATGTGGATTTCAGGGTGGTGGGTTCCGGACCCAAGATGCAGGAGGAGGAGTGCAGGGAATGCGCCAAGAAGATCCTGGAGTTCAACCCCGACCTGGTCCTCATCGTCAGCCCCAACCCCGCCCTTCCCGGACCAACGGCCGCCCGCAGGGCGGTGGCCGAGGCCGGGAAGCCCGTGATCGTGGTGGGGGATGCCCCCGGGAAGAAGGCCGTTCCCGATCTCGAGAAGGAAGGAATGGGATACCTGCTGATCGAGGCCGATTCCATGATAGGGGCAAGGAGGGAGTTCCTGGATCCGGCGGAGATGGCCCTCTTCAACGCCAACGTGATCAAGGTCCTGGCCGCCACCGGAGCCTTCAACGTGGTCTGCGAGGAGGTGGACAGGGCCATCCAGGGGATAAAGGAAGGCACCCCCTACCTGCCGAGGGTGGTGGTGACCAGGCAGAAGGCGGTGGAGGCCGCCGGCTTCCAGAACCCCTACGCCCTGGCCAAGGCCATGGCCGCCTATGAGATGGCCAAGAAGGTGGCCGATCTCTCCGTGGAGGGATGCTTCAAGCTCAAGGAGATGAAGGAGTACGTTCCCGTGGTGGCCTCCTCCCACGAGCTGATGGAGGCCGCCGCCAGGCTGGCCGCCGAGGCCAGGGAGCTGGAGAAGTCCACCGATTCCCTCCTCAGGAGGCCCCACGCCGACGACGGCAGGCTGCTCTCCAAGCGTAAGCTGATGGAGAAGCCCAGCTGAGGTCCTTGAGAGAGGTCCTGGTAAGTGCGCCCGCCAGGCTTCACCTGGGCATCCTAGATCCCTCGGGAAGAGAGGGGCGGATCCATGGGGGCCTCGGGGTGGCCCTCCTTCGACCCAGGATGAAGGTCAGGATTTCCCCCTCCCGAACGCTGAAGGTCTCCGGCCCCCTCTCCGAGCGGGCCGAGGGGAAGGCTAGGGCCTTCCTCAGGAAGGTGGGAGGGAAGGGGGCTAGGGTTGAGGTCCTGGAGAGCTTTCCGGAGCATGCGGGGCTGGGCTCCACCACCCAGCTCTCCCTGGCGGTGGGGGTGGGCCTCAGCAGGCTCCTGGGGCTGCGGATGTCCGTGGAAGAGGTGAGCCTCCTGCTGGCGAGAGGAGAGTTCTCTGGGGTGGGAACCCACCTCTTCCGCCTGGGGGGCTTCGTGCTCGAGGGGGGAAGGAAGAGGAAGGGGGAGCTTCCCCCCCTCCTCTTCAGGGAACCCTTCCCCGAGGAGTGGAGGTTTGTGGTGGCCCTTCCCCCCTTCAGGGGGCTGGGAGAGAGGAAGGAAAGGGAGGCCTTCCGCCGGGTTTCCCCCTCCCCTGCGGAGGTGGGAAGGGCCTGCAGGATCGTGCTGATGAAGATGCTGCCCGCGCTGGTGGAGCGGGACCTTCCTTCCTTCGGCTCCGCCCTCACCGAACTCCAGAGGGTGGTGGGGGGATACTTCAGGGAGGTACAGGGGGGGATCTTCGCGGGCCCCCTCCTGGAGGAAACGGTGGAGTTCCTGCTGGAGGAGGGGGCGGAGGGGGCGGGACAGAGCTCCTGGGGCCCGGCCGTCTACGGGGTGGTGGAGGGGGAGAGGAGGGCCAAGGTGCTGGAGGGGAAGGTCAGGAGATTCCTGGAGGGGAGGGGCGGGGGGGAGGTCTTCACCTCCGGGGCCGACAACCGAGGGGCCAGGATTTACGTGCGCTGATCCTCACCCCCCGTGCACCTTCCCCCTGGCCAGCGAGAAGAAGACCCCGCAGAGGCAGAGGAGGGAAAAAAGGAGGAAGAGAGCCCTCAGGCTCTCCAGGAAGAGGGGATAGACGGAGGGCTCCAGCCTGGTCCTCCCCAGGTGGAGGGAAAAGGCCAGGGCGGTGATCCCCATGCTGGTCACCTGCCCCACCTGCCTCATGGTGCCCAGCGTGGCGGAGGCCACCCCGTAGAACTCCCTCCCCACGGAGCTCATCACCGCGTTGGTGTTGGGGGAGGAAAAGAGGGCGAAGCCCAGGCCCAGCAGGGCCAGGCTACCCACCACCCAGACCAGGGGGGTGCTCTCCCCCAGGAAGACCAGGGAGAGGAGCCCGGCGGAGGTGAGTCCCATCCCCGCCGAGGCCACCAGCTGGGGCTCCACCCTGTCCGACAGCCTTCCCGCCCAGGGGGAGAAGAGGGTCTGGAGGAGGGGCTGAACCATGAGCAGCGTACCGGCCTCACCCGGGGAAAGGGAGCGGGGGTGCTGCAGATAGAGGCTGAGGAGAAAGGTCACGGCGTAGGTGGCGCTGTAGTTGATGAGGGCGGCCAGGTTGGAGAAGACGAAGACCCTGTTTCCCCTGAAGAGCCTGGGATCCAGCACCGGTTCCTCCCTCCTCAGTTCAAGGGCCAGGAAGAGGGGTAGAAGGATCGCTCCGGACAGGAGGGAGAGGACCCCCGGCCTGGAGGGAAGGGAGGAGAAGCCGTAGACGAGGAGCACCAGCATGGCTCCGTAGGTGAGGGAGCCCAAGGAATCGAAGCCTCCTCCCCTCCTTCCCTCCTCCTCCAGCCTGAGGGAGAGCAGGAAAACGGGGAGGGAGAGGGAGGAGGCGAAGAGGAAGAGGCTCCTCCAGCCCAGGCCCTGGGTGAGGAGGCCCCCCAGGAAGGGTCCGGTGAGGAGGCCCAGGTAGACGGCGGCGGTGTTTATCCCCAGCACTTTTCCCCTCTCCTCCTTGGGGAAGAAGGAGGTGAGGAGGGCCACGCCAGTGGAAACCACCATGGCGCTCCCCATTCCCTGCAGAATCCGGAAGAGGAGGAGGAGGGAGAAGGAGGGGGAAAGGGAGGAGAGGAAGGTGGAGAGGAGGAGGACGAAAAGGCCCAAGGCGAAGAACCTCTTCCTGCCCCTCAGGTCGGCCAGCCTTCCCAGGGGGAGGAGAAGGGCCGCGGAGCTCAGGAGGAAGGAGGTGTTCACCCAGCTCAGGAGGACCGCGTCCACTCCGAACTCCTCCTGGAGGGAGGGAAGGGCCAGGTTGACGGAGGAGCCCAGGAAGGGAGTGAGGAAGGAGGCGGCGGTAACCGTCAGCAGCAGTTCCCTCCCGCGCATCCTCT
>CAZDZG010000016.1:12479-25299 GCA_964509845.1 Hadarchaeota archaeon (SeqCode)
GTGAGGAAGGAGGCGGCGGTAACCGTCAGCAGCAGTTCCCTCCCGCGCATCCTCTCTCTCGGTCGGGGGAGGGAAAAATCTCTGGCCCTCGAAGTTTTATCGCTGGAGGGGCCGGTCAACGGGTCACTCTTGGCCACGGATTGCCAGAACCAGGCGGGCCCAGCCGCTCGTGCCAGTTCTCGGCCGGTTTGGCAGCAAAGGTTAAATAAGCGGGTCTTTCAATTTCCCCGTAAACTCCGGTGAAAGGATGGAGGCCAAGCCCAAGGTCTTCGGCCACCTGCTCAAGGAGGTGGTGAGGGCGAACCTCTGCGCGGGCTGCGCCGCCTGCGTGGCCTGCTGCGACCCTGGGGTGCTGGTCTTCGAGGCGGAGCCCAAGATCAAGGGGAAGTGCACCTCCTGTGGGACCTGCTACTCCGTCTGCCCCCAGACCCCCACGGAAAAGGACCTGCTGGGGGAGCCTCCCGAGGGGGCCCAGGTTGATCCCTCGGTGGGGAGCTTCCTGGAGGCCCTTTCCGTGCGCTCGCTTGATGAGGAGGTTCTGAAGAGGTGCCAGGACGGGGGAGCGGTCTCCTCCCTCCTCCTCTCCCTGCTGGAGGAGGGTTACCTGGACGGCGCCCTCCTGATGGGGGTGGGGGAGGAACCCTGGAGGCCCAAGGCCATGGTGGCCAGGACCAGGGAGGAGGTCCTCTCCGCGGCGGGAACCAAGTACACCAGGGGTCCCCTCTTCCTGCCCCTAAGGGAGGCCGTGGAGAAGCTTTCCCTGCAGAAGGTGGCGGTGGTGGGCGTCCCCTGCCAGGTGAGGGCGGTGAGGAAGATACAGCGCGGGGACCTTCCCTACCCCAAGCTGGGGGAGAGGATCAGGCTGGTGATAGGCCTCTTCTGCATGGAGTCCTTCCACCACGAGAAGCTCGGGGACTTCCTGAGGGAGAAGCTGGGGGTCACCTTTGAGGAGGTGGTCAAGTTCGACATCAAGAAGGGGAAGTTCATCTGCAGGCTGAGGGACGGGCAGAGCAAGGAGATAGAGGTTAAGGCCCTCCACGACTGTGTTAACCCCTCCTGCACCCTCTGCACCGACTTCACCTCCGAGCTGGCCGACCTCTCCGTGGGGGCGGTGGGCTCCCCCCTGGGCAGGTCCACCGTCCTGGTGAGGACGGCCAGGGGGAGGGAGGCCCTGGAGATCCTGAGGCGATCGGGGAAGGCCGAGATAAGGCCCCTGACCGAGTTCAAGCCTGGACTGGAGGGGGTGAAGAAGGTGGCGGGGGTGAAGAAAGCGGGGGCGGCAAAGGAGGGGGAGAGGAGGAAGGAGGAAGGTAAGTCCCTTCCCTGACCCGCAAGCTTTTTTGTTTCACGGAAGAGGTTCTGCGGAGCCCATGGTGGTGGCCGAGATCTCCGTCGTTCCCCTGGGAACGGGAAGTGCCTCGGTGAGCGGGTACGTGGCCAAAGCCGTGGAGGTGCTTAGGAGGAGGGGAATGAAGCACCAGGTGACGGCCATGGGCACGCTGGTGGAGGGGGAGCTGGAGGAGGTGCTGGAGGCGGTGAAGGAGATGCACCGGGCCGTGCTGGAGGCTGGGGCACCCAGGGTGATCACCACCCTGAAGGTGGACGAGCGAAGGGACAAGCCCCTCTCCTTGGAGGGGAAGGTGGAGGCCGTCCGAAGGAGGCTGGGGGAGGAATAGGTGAGGATGGACCTGGAGTGCTTCCCCTGCCTGCTCAGGCAGGCGGTGGAGGCGGGGAGGCTGGCCACCGAGGACGAGGGAAAGAGGCTGGAGGTGGTGAGGGCGGCCCTGAGGATCCTGGGGGAGGCCCCTCCTGAAAGCACCCCTCCCCTTCTCTGCCTGAAGGTGCACGAGGAGGTGAAGAGGATCACGGGAAACGCGGATCCCTACCGGGAGGTGAAGAGGGCCTTCAACCGGCTGGCCAAGGAGATGTATCCGGAGCTCAGGCGGAAGGTGGAGAGCTCCCCCGATCCCCTCCTCACCGCCGTGAAGCTGGCCATAGCCGGAAACGTGATAGACGTGGGACCGGGAATGGACTTCGACCTGAAAAAAACGGTTTCAGAGGTGCTGGATAGGGATCTCAGCCTCAACCATCTGGAGCACCTCAGGAGGGAACTGGAGAGAAGCAGCACGGTGGTCTATCTGGCGGACAACGCCGGGGAGGTCGTGTTCGACAGGATCCTCATAGAAACGCTGGGGAAAAAGGTGATCTACGTGGTGAAGAAGGATCCCCTCCTCAACGACGCCTCCAGGGAGGATGCGGAGTTCGCGGGGATGGAGGAGGTGGCGGAGGTGGTGGAGGTGGAGCTGAATCCCGAGACCATCTACACCCCCGCCCAGGCGTCCTTCCTCAGGGAGGCTGAGCTGGTGATAAGCAAGGGGCAGGGAAACTACGAGACCCTGGAAGGAATGGGGGCCAACCTTTTCTACCTCCTCATGATCAAGTGCCCCGTGGTGGCGAGGAGGCTTGGAGGGAGGGTGGGGGATCTGGTGGTGAAGGGTGAAAGGGTTGGCTGAGGTTTCCATCACCTCCGAGGAAATGGGGAGGGTGGACGAGGAGTCGGAGAGGTTCGGGGTTCCCCGCCTGCTCCTCATGGAGAACGCGGGGGCCTCCGTGGCCAGGTTCATCCTCAGGACCTTCGGAAGGACGGGGGTCCTGCTCTTCTGCGGCACGGGAAACAACGGAGGGGATGGGCTGGTGGCGGCCAGGCACCTCTCCTCCTACGGTTGCCCGGTGGAGGTGGTGATGGTGGGGGACCCCTCCAGGATCAGGACCCAGGAGGCCCGCCTGAACTGGGAGGTGGTGGAGAGGATGGAAAGTGTGAGGAAGAGGGTGGTGCTTCGTCCAGAGCAGCTGGAGGAGGTGGACAGGGAGGGCTTCGGGGTGGTGGTGGACGCCCTGCTGGGCACGGGGGTGAAGGGGGAGCTGAGGGAGCCTTACCTCTCGGCGGTGAGGTGGATCAACCGCTCCGGCCTTCCCGTGGTGGCGGTGGACACCCCCACCGGCCTGGATCCCTCCACGGGGGAGGTGCATGGGGAGGCGGTGAGAGCCGCCTTCACCCTGACCTTCCACAGGATGAAGAGGGGGCTGCGGGAACGTCCGGAGTACGCCGGGAGGGTGGTGGTGGAGGGAATAGGGATTCCACCGGAGGCGGAGAGAAGGGCGCTGGGATCCCTCCCTCCCCCTCCCCCTCCGGAGCCTCCCAAGCTGGTCAGCGCCTGCCTGCTGGGGGTGAGGTGCAGGTGGGACGGTCTGGAAAAGGGCAAGGAGGGGGTGATGGAGCTGGCGGGAAGGGCCTGGCTGGTTCCCGTCTGTCCCGAGGTGCTGGGGGGAATGGGCATTCCCAGGGAACCCGTAAGGCTCACGGCCAGGGGGGAGGAGGTGCTGGAGGGGAGGGGGAGGGCCATCACGGAGGGGGGAAGGGATGTGACGGAGGAGATGATAAGGGGGGCGGAGGAGACCCTGAGGCTGGCCAGGCTCCTGGGGGTGAGGGAGGCCCTGCTCAAGGAGGGAAGCCCCTCGTGCGGCAGGGAAGGAATAGCGGCGGCCCTCCTGAGGAGGGAGGGACTGATCCTGAGGTGGGAGGAGTGAAGGCCTTCGACGTGGTGGTGGTGGGGGGAGGGCCCGGCGGGATGTCCGCCGCCCTCACCGCCGCGCGCAGGTACCCGGAAAAGAAGGTGGCCTTGGTGAGGAGGGAGGAAAGGGCCCTCGTCCCCTGCGCCTTACCCTATCTCTTTCACACCCTGCACTCCCTTCAGCAAGCCTTCATCCCGGACGAGGTCCTTTCCAAAGCTGGCGTGGAGCTGATGGTGGCACGGGTCAGCTCCCTCGACAGGGGGAGAAAGGTGCTGCTCACCTCGGAGGGAGAGATTGGGTACGAAAGGCTTATCCTAGCCACCGGCTCCTCCCCCCTTCCCCCTCCCTTCCCAGGAGGGGAGAAGGAGAACGTGTTCGTGATGAGGAAGGAACCGGAGTACGTGGAGAGGATGAGAAGCGGCCTGAGGAAGGCGGGTGAGGTGGTGATCGTGGGAGGGGGGTTCGTGGGGATGGAGCTGGCCGAGGAGCTGCGCAAGGAGGGGAAGGGGGTAACGGTGGTGGAGCTCCTTCCCCGCTGCCTCTCCATCTTCGACCCGGAGGTGAGCGCGGAGGCGGAGAGGATCCTGAGGGAAGAGGGGGTGAGGATCCTGACGGGAAGGAGAGTGGAGGGGGTGGTGGGGAAGGAAGGGGTGGAAGGGGTGAGGCTGGAGGGGGGAGAGGAGCTACCCGCCGACGCCGTGGTGGTCTCCGTGGGAACCAAGCCGAACGTGGAGCTGGCGAGGGAGGGGGGCCTGGAGCTGGGACCCACCGGGGCGGTGGCGGTGGACGAGTACCAGCGCACCTCCGACCCCCACATCCTGGCCTGCGGGGACTGCGCGGAAAAAAGATCCCTCCTCACGGGAAAGCCCGTAAGGCTCATGCTGGCCTCGGTGGGGGCCTGGGAGGGAAGGATAGCCGGCTTCAATTCCTTCCAGAACCTCCGGAGGAACCCGGGGGCGGTGGGGACCTTCCTAACCCTGCTGCGCGAGACCGTCTTCGGGCTGGCTGGCCTCTCCGAGGAGGCGGCGGGACGGGAGGGGCTCGGCATCCTGACCGGAAGGGCCACCTCCTTCAACCGTCATCCCAGGCACCTGCCCGGGGCCTCCCCCCTCCTGCTGAAGCTGGTCTGCGAGAGGGGGACGGGAAGACTGGTGGGGGGACAGGTGGTAGGGGGAAGGGAGGCCACGGAGCTCGTCTATCTCCTCTCCGCCTGCCTGCTCTCGGGGCTCAGGGCAACGGACCTTCCCCTCCTCCAGCATGGCACCCATCCCCTCCTCACCCCCTCCCCGGTGACCCATTCCTTGCATCAGGCGGCCGAGGAGATCGTGAGACAGATGGGATTTTAGGCGGGGAGGAACAGTTCGGTAGATGGAGCCCATCCTTGAGGTGAGGGGACTCAGGGCGGTGGTGGATGGAAGGACCGTGCTGAGGGGGGTGGATCTCATCCTCCCCAAAGGGGAGGTGCACGCCCTGCTGGGACCCAACGCCTCCGGGAAGTCCTCGCTGGCCCAGGTTCTGCTGGGCATGCCCACCTTCCAGGTGGTCTCGGGAACCATCAGGTTCAAGGGGAAGGACATCACCTCCCTCCCGCTGGAGGAGAGGGTGAGGATGGGGATGGCCCTGATGTTCCAGAACCCCCCGGCGGTGAGGGGGGTGAAGCTGGGGGACATCCTGAAGATCCTGAGCGAGAGGACGGGAAGCACCGAGATAGCCAGGCTTACCTCCCAGCTGCAGGTGGGCGAGGAGCTCCTCCACCGGGACCTCAACTACGGCTTCTCGGGAGGGGAGAAGAAGAAGGCGGAGGCCCTGCAGGTGCTGGCCATGAACCCCGACCTCCTCATCCTGGACGAGCCGGACTCGGGGGTGGACGTGGAGAACCTGGAGCTGATGGGAAGGGAGCTCTCCCGCTCCCTGGAGGGGAAGTCGGCCCTGGTGATCACCCACACCAGCCACATCCTGAAGTACCTGAAGCCCAAGCAGGCCCACGTGATGATCGAGGGGAGGATCGCCTGCCACGGGGAGCCCGAGCGGATCCTCGAGACCATCCTGGCCAAGGGATACGAGTGGTGCAAGCGATGCCCGTCCGCGATGACGAGCTGAGGGAGGCCCTGCGCAAGCCCTCCCCCTACGGTCCCGACCTGGACCTCTCCTCCTACCTCACGGAGGGAGGAAGCCAGGAGAACCCCGGACCGGAACTCTTGCAGGTAGGAATAGCCCCGGGAGGGGAGGGGAGGGCAGGGAGCTTCCTGCAGGTGGACCACTCCGCCCTCTACGCGCAGATCCAGAAGATGTACGAGGACAGCGTGGAGATCCTGAGCTTCGAGGAGGCCGTGAGGAGGTACGACTGGCTGGAGGAGTACGTCTGGAAGGCCGTGAGCCCCACCGCGGACAAGTACACGGCCTTCACCGCCCTGAAGGGGAAGGGGGGATACTTCGTCCGGGTGCTGGAGGGGAAGGAGGTGGTTCTCCCCCTTCAGGCATGCCTCTACCTCCGGACCAGGAACCTGCTGCAGGCCGTTCACAACGTCATCCTGATGGAGAGGGATTCCTCCGCCCAGCTCCTCACGGGCTGCCTCACCCATCCCCAGACGGAGAGGGGGCTGCACATCGGGGTCTCCGAGTTCTACCTGAAGAGGGGCTCCAGGCTAACCTTCACCATGGTCCACAACTGGGGACCAAGGGTGGACGTGAGACCCAGAACGGGGGTGGTGATGGAGGAGGGGAGCACCTTCGTGAGCAACTACGTTTGCCTCACCCCCGTGGCCTCCCTCCAGGCCTACCCCCGGGTGTGGATGAAGGGGAGGAGGGCCTCCGCCGCCCTTAACTCCATCATCTACGGAAGGGGAACCTCCCAGCTGGACCTGGGAGGATGGATAGAGATGGAGGGTTCCCAGCACAGGGCGGAGATCCTGGGAAGGACCGTCACCACGGATGAGGCCAAGGTGGTGATGAGGGCCAGGATAAGCTGCACCGGGAAGGACAACGTGGGGCACGTGGAGTGCAACGGCCTCATGCTCTCCCCCCGCTCCGAGATCTCGGCCGTTCCCGAGCTCATCTCCAGGAGCTCCACCTCCAACCTCACCCACGAGGCGGCGGTGGGGAAGCTGAACGAGGAGCAGGTGCTCTACCTGATGTCCAGGGGGCTGGGGAGGAAGGAAGCGGAGGACCTCCTCATCAGGGGCTTCCTGGACGTGAGGATCCTGAAGCTCCCGGAGTTCCTGCAGCAGCAGGTGGAGCGCATCGTCTCCCTGGCCATGGGAAGGGGGATGTAGGCATGAGGGTCAGGGTGAGGGAAGGGGAGACGGTGAAGGAGGTGGAGGTGGAGGAGGGGACCACCGTGGAGGGGCTCCTGGAGAGGCTGGGCTACGACAGGGAGAGCGTGCTGGTGAGGAGGGGAAAGAGACTGGTGGTGGAGGAGGAGAGGCTCCGGGACGGGGAGGAGCTGGAGATCCTCAGGGTGGTGACGGGGGGCTGAGGACGCCTCGCTGCACCCTCTGCGGGCGCTCGGCGGTCTACCACCAGAGGTACGCCGGGGTCTTCCTCTGCGATCGCTGCCTCCTGAGGAGCGTGGAGAAGAGGTTCAGGAGGGCAGTCTACGAGGGAGGGATGGCCCGTCCAGGGGAGAGGGTGGGGGTGGCCCTCTCGGGGGGGAAGGACAGCGTTTCCCTGCTCTACCTGATGACGGAGCTGGGAAGAAGGATGAACTTCCAGGTGGTGGCCCTCTCCGTGGACGAGGGGATAAGGGGGTACCGGGAGGAATCCCTCAGGTGCGCGAGGGAGGCCTGCTCCTCCCTGGGGGTGGAGCATAGGGTGGTGAGCTTCAGGGAGGAGTTCGGGGTCACGCTCGATGAGATGGTGGGGCTGGCCGAGCGGAGAAAAACGGGCCTGGATCCCTGCACCTACTGCGGGGTGATGAGGAGGTACCTGCTGAACAGGGTGGCCAGGAAGGAGGGGGTGTGCAGGGTGGCCACCGGTCACAACCTGGACGACGAGGTTCAGGCCATCCTGCTGAACTACCTCAGGGGTGACCTTTCCAGGCTCCTGCGCCTGGGACCCTCCTACTCCCCCAGGGAGGGTTTCGTGCCGAGGGTGAAGCCGCTGAGGGAAATACCGGAGAGGGAGGTGGCCGCGTATGCCCTGGTTAGGGACCTGAAGGTGCACCTGGGGCAGTGCCCGTACGCCAGGGGGCTGCATGCGGAGGTCAGGGACTTCCTGAACAGGCTGGAGAGCAGGCACCCCAACTGCAAGTTCGGCCTCCTGAGGACCTTCGAGAGGCTGAAGGAGAGGCTGGGCGGGAGGGAGGAGGTGGGGCTCCAGCCCTGTGAATCGTGTGGGGAGCCCACCCCACAGAGGGTGTGCAGGACCTGCGAGCTGCTGGAGGGACTGGGGCTGCGCTGACTCGGCAGGGATAAAAGAAGGGGGAAGGAAAAAGGGTGATGTTCGCGCAGGAAAAGTGGACCTGGGAGAACTGCAAGGAGGACCTGAGGAGGCTGAGGGGAAGGATGGGGTTCGGGGAGGAGGTGAGGTTCCTCGGCCTCAGGCTCTCCCTGGAGGATGGAACCATCTACGACGAGCTCAGGAACCGTCCCTATCCCAAGGAGCAGCTGCGCTGGGAGAGGATCTACTGCTTCCTGACCTCCTACGCCAGGGCCGAACCCGTGCCCGAGACCTCCAGGCTCATCACCCACAAGCAGCTGAAAGGGGGGGAGTACTGTCCCGACGCAGCGACCGAGCGGAGCAAATCCCTCCTCCTGCAGAGGTTCGGGTCGAGGGGGGAGAGGCTGGTGAAGGCGGCCAGGCTGCTGGGGGGATCGGAGGTGAAGGTGGGGTACGGGGACTACGCGGTGAGGCTCAGGCCCCTCCCCCTCATCCCCCTCACCATCGTGCTCACGCTGGCGGACGAGGAGTTCCCCGCCTCGATGGAGATCCTCTTCGACGGGTCCGTCTCCCACTATCTTGGCGCGGAGGAGGTGGGGATGCTCACCGCTCTGACCGCGGAGAGGCTGAAGGACGCCGACGAGCTCTTGGGCTGAGGTGGGGAATCGGGGCCACACGTGTAGCTGCTCCCCCTTGAATCCTGAGGAACCGGACTCAGAGGCTGGTGAGGAGGAAGAGCAGACCGAAGAGTACAAAGAGGGTACCCGAGATCCTCCTCAGGCTCCTCCTCTCCAGCAGACCCCTCAGCCGGTTTCCCACCACCGTTCCAGCCCCCATGAGAAGGAAAAAGGCAAGCACTGCCCCCAAGAACACCGGCAGGAGGGAATAGCGAGTGGAGAGGGCGAAAACGGAAATCTGAGTCTTGTCCCCCAGCTCCATCAGCGATACCGTCAGGAAGGAGGAGAGGAGAATCGAGCCCGTCCTTCTTTCCTCCCTACCCTCCCCCCGATCAAACAGGGACCGGATCCCAAAACCGAGGAAGAGGGAAGCACCTAGTATGGAGACCGGCCTGGAGGGGAGTAACTCGCCAAGAGCTCCCCCTAGGAGAATGCTCGCCCCATCCAGCAGACATACAGCCAGCATGGCCCCCAGGAAGACCTCCCTGGCCCCGTAGCGGGAGGAAAGGAGGAGGACGGCCAGCTGGGTCTTGTCCCCCCACTCGGCCACGAACACCGTGGCGAAGGAACTCAGGAGAACTGGGAACATCTATACCCTGCCCACCTTCTCCCTCCTCTCCTCCCCCTCCCATATCTCGAACTCCTCCGCTACCCTCCTGAGGAAGCGTGAAGGCTCGATCACCCCTTCCGGGGCATGGACCCCCTTCCCCTCCACCTTCCCCTCCAGCACTTCCAGCGCTCCCAGGGCGGCGGGCAGGGCGGTGGCCCGCACGGCCGAGGGGGAGGCCAGCGAGTAGAAGCGTCTGACCTCCCTCCCCTCCCTTTTTCCCCTCACCTCCACCCTTAGCCCCACCCCCATCGCGTACTCCCCGAAGGCCTCCAGCTCCCTGGCCGCCTCCTCCATCAGCTCCGGCGGAGCGAGCTCCTCCAGCCTCAGGGTGAGCTCCACCAGCAGCTCCCGCGGGGAGAGGGACTGGCCGCGCACCTCTATCTCCCTCAGTCCGGTCAGCCCCAGCCTGGCGAAGGTCCCCGCCACCTCAGCCAGGAGCCTGGGCCAGATCGTGCCCTTGTTGGTCACCCTCCTCACCCCCTTGAGGTACCTGGGGAGGGTAATGGGCTCCGGGTGTCCCACGTGGCCCACCTCCATCCTCCCCAGGGGAGGAGGAAACTCCACCACCTCGGGCTCGGAGAGGGCCCTCACTCTCACCCACTCCCCGTCCCGGTAGGTGGGCACCTCTCCCGTGATGGCGTGGAAGAAGTGATAGATGATGGCGGGACCCATGGAGGGATCCACCGCCGTCCAGGCCCAAGCCGTATCCACCTCCTCCGCCTCCATTCCCTCCGCCCCCAGTTTGGCCATCAGGTTGGTGAGGCCCGGGGTGGCCCCCAAGCCCACGATCGCCAGCACTCCCGCCTCCCTGGCCTCCCGGTCCAGGCCCAGACACCTCTCCGTGGCATCATAGTCATCGTCTATGTCCAACAGGTTCACCCCAGCCCTGAGGGCTGCCCTCAGCACCCTCTCCCCGTGCTTGTAGAAGGGCCCCAGCGTGCTCACCGCCACCTCCGCTCCCTTCAGGGACTCCACCAGGGAGGAGAAATCCTCGGCTTCCACCCCCTTCACCGAAACCCTGTCCCCCAGCTCCCCCGCCAGCTCCCTCCCCCGCTCCACGTTCCTGTCCGCTATCACCACCTCCAAACCTGGGGAGAGCCTGACCAACTCCCTCACCACCCCGGAGCCTATGTGACCCGCTCCCCCCAGAACCACCACCGCCACGTCTTTTCTTGGAGGGTTAGGAAAAAAGTCTTCGATTCACTCCTTCAAACCCAGCTCTTCCTCCAGCTCCAGGATCCTCTCCAGCCTGGCGGCGGTGGAGGGTCGGGGAGGGGCGGCCCCGCACCTCCCCACCTCCTTAGAGGATTCCTCCCAGGTTCCTATCTCCCTAGCCAGCCTCTCTATTTCCACCTTATCCAGACCCACCAGCGGACGGAGGACGGGAAGGGAGCAGGCCTGATCCAGCACCCTGAGGTTGGCCAGCGTCTGGGAGGCCACCTGTCCCAGACTCTCCCCGGTGACCAGGGCCTGGGCCCCCCTCTCCTCCGCCAGCCTCTCCCCTTCCCTGTACATCTGCCTCTTGCAGAGCAAGCAGGTGTACCTCTCCTCACCTTTTTCCTCCAGGAACTCCCTCACCCTTCTCAGGAAGCCCCCGTGCTCCCTCACCACGAGCTCCAGCCCGGGATGGTAGCGGGAAAGGATCCCCGCCACCCTCTCGGCCCTCCTTCTGGCCTCCGCGCTCTGAAAGGGGGAAACGTCCAGGTGAAGGAGGACCGTCTCGCACCCCCTCTTCATCATGAGCCAGGAGGCCACCGGGGAGTCTATCCCCCCGGAAAAGAGGGAGACCACCCTTCCCTCCACCCCCAGCGGTATCCCCCCGGCCCCCTTTATCACCTCGGAGAAGAGGTAACAATCCCGCCCCCTTATCTCCACGAAGAGCTCCCTCTCCGGCCGATCCAGATCCACCCTGAGTCCCGGAAAGGTCTGGAGAAGGAGGGAGCCGAGCTCGGCGGCCTTCTGGGGGGAGGTGAAGGGGTGGCTCCCGGTCCTCCTCACCCTCACCGCGAAGGTTCCTCCCCTGTCAAAACCCTTCCTCCGGCAGAAGTCCACCACCCTCTCCTCCAGCTCCTCCAGGGAGCACCTCTCGCAGGGGGAGAAGGAAACCACCCCGAAGACCCTCCTGAGCCCCTCCTCCAGCCCTTCCCCCTCCACCCACAGCCTTCCCCTCTCCCTCCAGGCCCTCTCCACCCCGGGGAGGGACCTCAGCTGGCGGAGGAGAACCTCCTCCCACCTCCTCCTCACCCTTTCTGATTTCAGGGACAGCTCCCCGTACCTGATCAGGTAGAGCATCAAGAGAGAGTGGAGGGCCGAACCTTTAACCCCGCCCGGCGCCCTGGGCTCCCGAGGCCGGGGAGTGCGCAGCAACCTACATAACGTGCCCCGGCGAAGAGCTGGGGTTGGACCCCCTGACCCTGCTGGCCACCTTCAGCCTGATCATGGCAGTGGGAGTTCTCTCCGATCTCCTGTTCAGGAAGACCCTTATCCCCGACACCCTCCCCCTCATCTTTCTGGGCATCCTCTTGGGCCCCCTCCTCCGCCTCTTCCCTCCCCGGAACCTGCAGCCCTTCCTCCCCGTGCTGGGCTCCCTGACCCTGATCGCCATCCTGCTGGAGCAGGGGATGAAGCTGAGCTACAGCAGGGTTCTGAGGGATGCTCCCAGGGCGGTCCTCCTGGCCCTCTCCACCTTCCTCTTCTCCACCCTCTTCCTGGGGTTCCTCTCCCACCTCCTCCTGGGATTTCCCCTGGTGAGCTCCTTCATGCTGGGGGCCGCGCTGGGCGGGACCAGCTCCATCATCGTCGTCCCGCTGGTGGAAAGGCTGCGCCTACCCCCCAAGGTCCGCACGGTGGTCCTGCTGGACTCGGTGATCACGGACGTCCTGTGCATAGTGGTGGTGCTCGTCCTCTGCACGCTGGGAAGAGCCACCCTCCCGGAGGTGGGAAGGAGGCTCGCCCTGGTCTTCTTCTCGGCTTTCGGGCTGGGAACGGTGATGGGAATCCTCTGGCTGCCTCCCCTCTCCCGCCTGAAGGAAACGTCCCACTACGGGGTCCTGCTCGCCATGGCCATAGCCCTCTACGTTTTAACGGAGAAGATGGGGGCAAGCGGGGGGGTGGCCGTTCTCGCCTTCGGGCTGGTCCTGGGAAATGCCCCCGGGCTGGGAAGGGTGTTCAAGATCCGCACCGCCCCCCTGGCACCCGAGGTCAGGAGCTTCTACGGGGAAATCGCCTTTCTCCTCAGGGCCTTCTTCCTCTTCTCGCTGGGGGTGATGCTGGACCGGGGCATCCTCCGCCTGCTCCCCCACAGCCTCCTCCTCTTCCTAGCGGCGGTGGCAGCCAGGATGGCCTCGGCCAAGGTCACCGGGTTGGGCGACCCCCAGCTGAGGGAAAACGGAAGGCTGATCGGCCTTCTCCTCCCGAAGGGGCTGGCCGCCGCCGTGCTGGCCTACCTCCCCCTCCAGTACGGCTTTGAGGGGACGGAGGTCTTCCCCCAGCTCGTCCTCTGCCTGATCCTCCTGACCAACCTCCTCTCCGCCCTCGCCCTGAGGGGGAAGCTTCCCAAGAACTGAGGGCTGGAGGTCGAGCC
>CAZDZG010000017.1:0-24512 GCA_964509845.1 Hadarchaeota archaeon (SeqCode)
GGAGGGGAAGGGTGGTGAGGAACCTGCATCACGTGGGGGACTGGAGCTGGAGGCTGGCCGAAGGGGCCCTAGGGAAGAAAGGGCTGGCCGAGAATTCGCACGCGGTGGAACCTAATCCTTAAATAAAGAGAAAGGGAAAATTCTGAGCATGAGGGTGTTCAAGAAAATCTTCCAGAGGCCTCCCGAGAGGGCAGAGGGGATCCAGATGGTGGAAAGCGAGGTCAAGGAGGAAAGGCTGAAGATAGAGCCCATCTACATAAAGAGCATGAATCTGGAATCTTCGGAGGATCTCAAGAAGGTGGGGGATGAGCTGAGGGCCGGAAACATCGTGATCCTGAACATAGCCTCCTTCATGAGTAGGGATGTGGAGGGGCTGAAGCAGGCGATAGCCCAGCTGAAGGGGATGTGCTACGCCATAGGGGGGGACATCGGAAGGCTGGGGGATACTTGGATAGTGGCTACTCCTAGGTACGTGACCATCCAATTCAGGGAGCAGAGCGCAAGCCCCGTCACCTGAGCCTTATAGCCTCTAGGTTGAGGGGAGCCCTGGTCTCCACCCGGAAGAGCCTGTGAAGGGTGCTGGCCAGGTGCAGGCACCGGCTCTCTTCCCCATGGCAGCATATGATGCGAGAGGGTTTGGGTGAGAGCCTTCTAACGTAGTTAAGGAGCTGGTTGCGGTCCGAGTGACCGCTGAACCCGTCTATGGTCTCCACCCTCATCTTCACCTCCAGCACCTCCGTCCTTCCGTCCTTTCCCATCATGGGTATTTCCCTCCACCCCTTCTGTATCCTCCTACCCAGCGAACCCTCGCTCTGGTACCCCACGAAGACCAGCGTGTTCTTGGGATCGGGGGCGAGGTGTCTGAAGTACTCCAGGACGGGACCTCCCGTCATCATGCCTGCGGTGGCTAGGATCACGCATGGCTTCCCGTCCACGATTTCCTGCCTCTCCTCCGGCTTCTTGACGGGAATGAAGATCTCCGACAGGAAGGGGTTGGCGTCCTGGAAGATGAGTTTCCTCAGGGTGGGGGAGAGGTATTCGGGGTAAAGGGCGTGGATGGCGGTGGCCTCCCATATCATCCCATCCAGATAGACCTCCTCGTCGAACTCTCCCCTCCGGTGGGCCTCCTCCAGGACCATCATGATCTCCTGGGACCTCCCCACTGCGAAGACGGGCACCAGCACCTTTCCTCCCCCTTCCAGGGTCTCCTTTACCAGCTGCAGAAATCTCTGCTCGGCCTCGGCCCGCGGGATCTGGATGCTGTCCGGCCCTCCGTAAGTACTCTCTATGATGAGGGTCTCCACCCTGGGGAAGGAGGTGGTGGCGGGGTAAAAGAGCTTGGTCCTATCGAACTTGAGATCTCCTGTGTAGACCACGTTGTGTAATCCTTCCCCGAAGTGAAGGTGAACCAGGGAGGAGCCCAGAATGTGGCCGGCGTTGTAGAGGGCCAGCTTCAGGTCGGGGGAGATGTCGGTTATCTCACCCCACTCCAGCGGGAAGCAGTGCTGAACGAAGGCCCGTATCTCCCTGTGGGTGAAGGGGGCCTGCTTGTCCTCTCTCTCCCCCACCTCAAGGTAATCCAGCAGGAGGAGGACAGCCAAATCCCTGGTGGGAGGGGTGCAGTAAACCGGACCGTCGTAACCGTATCGGAAAAGATAGGGGAGGAAGCCCACGTGGTCCAGATGGGCGTGGGAGATGATCACGGCATCCAGGTCGGAGAGCCTGAGTTCGGGGGCCTCCAGGTGGGGGTAGGCCTTGTTTTCCGAGGCTACGTTCACCCCGCAGTCCAGCATGACCTTGCTTTCCGGGGTCTGAAGGAGGATGGAGGAGCGCCCCACCTCCCTGGCTCCCCCGAGCATGCTTATCCTCAGCCAGTCCCCCCTCCCCTTGGGCTCCCGGTGGATTCTCCTTCCTATCGCCTGGAAGATCTCCAGCTTCTCCTCGCTGCTTCGCAGAAGGGAGAGGCGTATGGCCTGAATGAGGTCGGACTTGATGGGTGGGGTCCTGACCACCTTAGGGATCCAACCCACCTCCTTCATCAGCATCTTGAGGGTGGAGCCCTCCTTCCCTATCACCAGTCCTGGCTTCTGGGCCTCCACCATCACCTCTCCCGTGACCCTGTCGAAGAGGATGGAGGTTATCCCCGCCTCAGGCGGAACCAGCTCCCTTATCCTCTTCTCCGCCTCCCCCTCTTCCATCAGCAGCTTGGGATCAGGCCTGAGCATGAAGCGCTTGTGTAGCTTCTTGGCCAGCTCCTTTATGGCCTCCCCCCTCTCCCCCAGCAGGGCCAGGTTCTTGCAGTAAAGGACGATCTTGGGCCCCTCCAGCTTCACCTCTGAGACGAGCTCGGCTAGCAGGGGGTCCTGCTTGATCTGCTCCTTCACCTGCTGCAGCAGCTCTTCCGCCGCCATGCTTTCACGTCCGGAGGATCAGGAAAGCTTCAGGATTTCTTCGGGTGAGAGGAGCTGAATCCCGCTTTCCCTTATCGCCATGGCCTCCACCTCATTCCCGGTGGCCACGTCCCTCTTCATCGCCGTCTTCACGGCCCTGATGGCTACGGGCAGGATCTCTTTGACCTTCGCGCCCTCTTTGTATCCGCTCTCCAGCACCCCGTAGGCCACCGGGGACCCAGATCCCGTGGCCACCATTTTCTCCTCCGTCAGGGTGCCTTCCATCCCCACGAAGTATAGCCTGGGACCTTCCCCGTCCACCCCTCCAACCAGGAGGTGGGCCAGGTAGGGGAGCAGGAACTGGGAGTGGAGGAGATTGGAGGCCATCTTGGCCACCCCGGTCACGGAGAGGGGTACTCCCTCCCTCACCGCGTACAGGGAGGCCTCCGCCCTTAGCAGCTTCACCAGGGCCTGCACATCCCCCACCCCGCCGGCCGTGGTGACGGCTATTCTCTCCGTTATTTCATACAGCTTTCTGGCCCTCTTGCTGGCCAGCAGGTACCCAGCCGTGGCTCTGGTGTCGGCGGCCAGCACTACGCCGTCTTTGCATACCACTCCCACGGTGGTGGTGCCGGTGAGTTTCCTCCAGTCCAGCTTCACCAACTCAACTCCAGAAAATGACCATCCTTTTTGTCGAGATTTTATATTTAAACTTTGCCTTTCGGAGGAAGGATATGCGGGAAGGTTTTGAGGTGAGGAAGGTCTTTGAGCATCTGGACAGACTGGCCTACGAGATAGGACCGAGAAGGACGGGGAGCAAAGGCGGGGAAAGGGCGGTGGAGTATCTCTCCTCCAGGCTCAGGGAGTGGGGGCTGAGGGTGGTCAGGCAGGAGTTCAAGTTCGTGAGCCAGGAGGAGAGGCTCGGGGCCCTCCTGCTCCTGGGTCTCACCTCCCTCCTCCTCAGCTTCCTCCTCTCCCCCTTTTTCTCCCTCCTTCTCTGGTCCCCCGTCCTCCTGCTGGCCCTGAGGCCGGAGCTTCTCCCTGGCAGGAGGGCCTGCAACCTGCTGGCGGAGGTGGGGGGAAAGGGGGAGAGGAGGGTGCTGCTGGCCCACTGGGATTCGGCCCCCTGCTCCTCCCTTCCCCGCCTGCACGATTTCCTTATCCTTTCCCGCCCCCTCACTCTCCTCCTTCCCACCCTTCTCCTCCTCCTGAGGTTTCCCTTTCCCTCCCTCTGGCCCTTAGGGGGGATCCTGGCCCTGCTTCTCTTTTCCCTCCCCCTTTCCCTTTCCCTCCTCTCCCTTTCGGGAGCCTCGCCGGGAGCCAACGACAACGCGTCAGGCGTCGCTCTCCTGCTGGAGGTGGCCAGGGTCTGCTCCCAGCTTAACCCCAGGCCCCCTTTGCTGGTGGTCTTCACGGGGGCTGAGGAGGAAGGGCTCTGGGGATCCAAGGCCCTGGCCTCCGGAGGCTTCCTCAGGGAGGGAGACAGGATCCTCAACGTGGACACCGTGGGGGTGGGCAGGCCCTACGTGGTGACGGGAGGGGGGCTGGTTAGGAGGAGGAGAACCCCTTCCTGGCTCAACCGGGAGGTGAAGGAGTGTTTGGAAAAGGAGGGCCTGAGACCGGGGGAGTGGTGGACGGTCTTCTCCTTCCATGACCACCTCCCCCTTCTCCACAGGGGATTCCCGGCCACCACCCTCACGGCGGATGTGAGACCGAGGAGGGGCCTTCTCCTCAGGCTGGGGCCGAGGGAAGCGGGTAGAAGGGGATGGAGGTACCTCCACACCGAGGAGGACCTTCCGGAGAGGCTCGACCTTTCCACCTTAGAGAGGGTGGGGAGGGCCCTCCTCCGCTTTGTGGGGGCGGGGGAGCCGGAGGGATGAGGGCTGGAGGTCGCCCCCTTCCTCTCGCTCGCGGCCTCCCTTCTGCTGGCGGCCAGCGTGGGGGCCAGCGATACCGCCGATGCCATGGGGACGGCCGTGGGGGCGAAGATCCTCTCCTACCGAAGGGCCCTCCTTCTCTTCACCCTCTTCCTCTTCCTGGGGGCGGCGGCGGAAGGGGGGAAGCTGGTGGAGCCCGTGGGCAGGGGGATGGTCTCGGGCCCCCTTTTCCAGCGTCACCCCCTTCCCCTCTCCCTGGTCCTTTTCTTCTCCGGTCTGCTGGTGTTGGCGGGCGCGGGACACGGGATACCCCTCTCCACCCATCAGATCATCGTGGGGGGGATGCTGGGAGGGGGGATGGTGGGTAGCCTTCTGCTGGGGTCCTCCCAGGCGGGGCTTCAGACGGGAAGGATCCTGGGGGTCCTCCTGGCCTGGTGCCTTTCCCCCCTCCTCTCCCTCCTCCTTTCCCTCCTGCTCTGTCTCCTCCTGAGACAGCTCTTCTTGAGGGTGAAGAATCCCGCCGGTCTGAACCTCCTTTTCTCCCTGGGGGTGCTGGCCAGCGGCTGCTACATGGCCTACGTGATGGGGGCCAACGGACTGGGCACCGTGATGGGGGGATTTTTCGCCGCCAGGGGAGGGGAGCTCACCTTCTCCTTTCTGAGGGACATGGCGCTGCTGGGGGCCTTTGCGGCGGGGCTGGGGGCCCTCCTGCTCGGGGAGAGGGTGGTGAGGACGGTGGGGAGCGGTCTTGTCCCCCTCTCACCCGTCAGCGCCATAGCCTCCCAGCTGGGGGCCTCCCTCAGCGTTCACCTCTTCACCCAGCACGGTCTTCCCGTTTCCATGAGCCATGCCGTCGTGTGCGGGGTTCTGGGGGCGGGCCTGGCCATGGAGGTTCTGACGGTGGGGAGGAGGAAGATGAGGGGGATCATGCTTTTCTGGATCCTCTGTCCCCTCCTTTCCTTCGGGCTTGGGGCCCTCTCCTACCTCCTCTACCTCAAACTCTGAGGCTGTAAAGGAGGACGAGGAGGAGGTGGCTGGCCTCCTCCGCCTGATCCGAGATGTCCCCTATTCCGTGGATGATCTGGTCCAGCTGCACGACCGTCAGCGGGTCCAGTCCTCTCTCCCTCTCGTAGAGCTCCACGATGAGCCCCTGCTCCACCAGGTCGGATTCGTGCTCCCTCTTTCCCACCTCCCTGGCCTGCGTTTCGGCCAGATCCATGTTGTAGGTTAGGGCCTTGACGGAAGAGGCGAGGGCCTCCACGCACAGGGTGCCCAGCTCCCCCATCTTGACCATTCCTTCCCTGAGTCCGGCCGTTTTTCTGCCCTCCCTCTTCATCACGCTCCAGGTCCTTTGCCTGCTCAGGATGGTCCTGGTCACCTCCTCCGTCACATCCGCCACATCGTCCAGTTGGGAGCCCAGCCTTGCCAGATCTCCCCGGTAGGCGGGGAGGAAGGCCCCCCTGGCCAGGGTGCGATTGAACCTCTCCAGCCTCTCATCAGCCTGCGTTTCCAGCACCGTGACCTCCCTCCCCAGCACGCAGGCCTTCTCCCACTGGAAGGAGCAAAAGGCCCGGAGGAGCTCCTCGAACTTCTTCACCACCTCCAGAACCTTCTCCGAGTGGAGCTGGAGGAGCCTCAGGGTTTCCCTTTCCTTCTTCCCCCACATCCTTCTCTCTCCTTCCCCACCCGCTTGAGCTCGGAACCGCAGGAGGGACAGTGAAGGGCCTCCACCTGGTACTCCCTTCCGCAGGCCGGGCACACCTTCGACCAGCGGAGCACCTTTCTTATTCCCGGCATGAGCAGGCCTCTATGCGGGATTCCCAGGACGGAAGCCAGGTTCTGAATGCCGTAATCGTCCGTGACGATTTCCACCTCCCTCTTCTTCCGCTTGAGGTGAAGGGCCAGGGCCAGCACTTCCGCGTCGGTCTGGGAGAGCCTGTCACCCGTTTTGCGGAGGAACCTCCTCACCTCCTCCACCTCACCGGCGGGGGATTCCATGACCTTGATCCTCTTCGTTAGGAGGCCGGCTTCCAGCCTCCAGCGGGACAGACCCTCCCTCAGCTCCTCGCAGACCGAAGGGACGGTCACCTGCTCGGCCCCTTCGCTCCCGGAGAACCCCCCGATGATGGCCGAGGTGTCCAGCACGTATACCTTCCTCACCATTTCCTCTCCCTCAGCTTCTCGTAAAAGCTTCCCTTCCACTTCAGGAAGGAAACGGGCCTCTCCGACTTGAAGAAGAGAATCCTTTCCCCCTCCTGAACCCTCCTGCTCACGTGTCCGTCCACCACCACGGAGGCCTCGTAGTCCGCCCTTAGGACCTCCACCCCCACCCTCCTCGAGGCGGGGAGGACGAGGGAGTAAAGGCGGGGGAAAACGGAGAGCGGGGAGAGCACGAGGGCCTCCAGTCCAGGCTCCACCACGGGCCCCCCCGCCGAGAGGGAGTGTCCCGTGCTGCCGGTGGGGGTGGAGACCACCAGCCCGTCTCCCCTAGCCTCGTAGAGCAGCTCCCCATCCACCTCCACCCGGAAGGAAAGGGACTTGCCAGGAAAGAGCCAGGCCAGGCAGGCCTCGTTTATGGCGTCCGGAAGCCTCTCCCCTCCCACGAGGGTGGCCAGCGCCATCCTCCTCTCCACCTCCAGCTCCCCCGCCAGGAGCTTCCTCAGGGCCTCTTCGGCCTCGGAGGGTGGGACCTCCGCCAGAAATCCCCTCCTCCCCATGTGGATCCCCAGCAGGGGGAGGTGGGGGGCCAGATGGTGGGCCTGCAGGAGGGTTCCGTCCCCTCCCACCGTCAGCAGGGCCTCCACCTCCATCTCCTCCACCCTCTTTCCCTCCCTTCCCAGCCTCTCGGCCAGCCTTTCCTCCAGCACCAGCGAACCCTCGGGGGCGAGGGCGAGCAACCTTTTCACCATGTCGAGGGCCGGGGGAAGATCCAGGCGGGCCACCACTCCAACCTTCATCCTCCCAACCTTAGTTCCCGGCCCCCTTTTTAACTCGAGGGTCCCCGGCGGTTATCAAAATCCCTTTAAAGTAAGGGAGGCTAAGATAGTAGGTCCCCATGAAAGAGGTGGTGGAGGTAAGCAAGCTGCGGGAAGGAAGGTTCATCATCATAGACGGGGAACCCTGCAAGATCGTGGGTTACAGCACCTCCGCCCCCGGAAAGCACGGGCACGCCAAGGCCAAGATAGACGCCATCAGCTTCTTCGACGGTCAGAAGAGGACGGTGATAAAGCCCACCAGCGCCAAGGTGGAGGTTCCCATCGTCAAGAGGGGGAGCGCCCAGGTCCTTGCCGTGGCCAGGAACAACGCCCAGCTCATGGACCTCACCACCTACGAGACCTTCGAGCTTCCCATTCCCATGGAGCTCAGGGGGGAGATAAAGGAAGGGGTGGAGGTAGAGTACATAGAGGCGCTCGGAAGGCGCAAGATCGAGAGGGTGAAGTAGGTTCTCCGTCGGTTTGAGAGCTTGAGGTTTGAGGTCGAAAGGATAAGGGCCCAGGCCGAGGAAGATTTCGAGAGGGCCTGGAGGGAGAGCGCCAGGCTCCTGAGGGTGGAAAAGGGGACCCACAGGCATGCCTGGAAGGCCAGGCCTCATCCCCTCATGGAGCTGGTGCAGGAGGTAAGGAAGGTGATGCTGGAAGAGGGCTTCAGCGAGGTGGTGCTTCCCATGATCGTGGACTCAGCGGAGGTGGTGAAGCAGTACGGCCCAGAGGCCCCGGTCATCCTGGACAGGGTCTTTTTTCTGGCGGGGCTCGAGAGACCGGACATAGGGATGAGCAGGAGGGAAAGGGAAAGCATCCTCGGGCTCATTCCCGGCTTTGAGAAGTTCAAGGAGCTGCAGGGCATCCTGAGGAGATACAAGAGAGGGGAGATAGGGCCCGATGACTTGCTGGAGGTGATGGTGGAGGAGCTGGGGATTTCGGAGGAGCAGGCCTCGGGGATCGTGGACAGGGTCTTCCCCAGGCTGAAGGAGATGAAGCCCGTTCCCTCCTCCCTCTCCCTCCGCTCCCACACCACCTCCCTCTGGTTCCCGGCTTTGGCCGAGTTCCTGAAGAGGGAGCCCCTTCCCATACAGCTCTTCTCCGTCGGGCCCAAGTTCAGGAGGGAGCAGAGGCTGGACAGGACCCACCTGTACGAGTCCTGGACCGCCTCCCTGGTGGAGATGGACGAGGACCTCTCCCTCGAGGACGGAAAGGAGCTGACCGGCAGGATCTTCGAAAAGCTGGGCTTCAGGGAGGTGAAGTTCAGGACGAAGAAGGTCACCTCCAAGTACTACGCCCCGGGCATGGAGTTCGAGGTCTTCCTCACCAGCCGGGGGGAGGAGGTGGAGGTGGCCGATGGGGGCATGTACAGTCCCGTGGCCCTCAGCAGGTACGACATCCCCTATCCGGTCTTCAACCTGGGGATAGGGCTGGAAAGGCTGCTGATGGTCAGGATGGGGGAGGAGGACGTGAGGAGGCTGGTCTATCCCTATCTTTACCAGCCCCCCTTCTTTTCCGACCAGGAGCTGGCCGGGATGGTAAGACTCAAGGAGGAGCCGCAGACGGAGGAGGGGCGCAGGATAGCGGAAGCCATCCTGAAGGTGGCCAGGGAGCACGCGGACGCCCCCAGCCCCTGCGAGTTCGAGGCCTACCGGGGGGTGGTGAAAGGCAGGAGGGTGGTGGTGAAGCTGGTGGAGCCTGAGGAGGGGACTAGGCTCATCGGTCCGGCGGGCTTCAACACCCTATACGTTTTCGAGGGGAACCTGGTGGGGCTGCCGCCCGCCGGCTGGAAGGACGACGGGTTCCTGCGCCAGGTGAGGGAGAGGGGGGTGTGCACGGGCATCACGTACCTTGGGGCGCTGGCCGCGCTGGCGGCCAGGCGGATAGAGGAGGCCGCCGAGGAGGGAAGGCCCGTGAAGATCAGGGTGAGAAACGTGAAGTCCCCCTCCGACATCAACGTGGTGGTGGAGGAGGTGGCCCTAAGGTACCTCACCTCTCAGAGGAAGAGAATTGACGTGAGGGGGCCCGTCTTCACCACCATCACGGCGGAGTTCCAGTAGCTATCCGAAGTACCTCTTCAGGCTCTCCATCCCCCTCTTCGCCACCTCCGTCGGCTTCCCCGGATCCCACAGCTCCGCTATGACCATCCCCCTGTATCCTGCTTCCCTCAGGGCCCCGGAAAGGGCATCGAAGTCTATTTCCCCTTCACCCGGTACCAGGTGGTCATCGTCCTTCCCCCGGTTGTCATGGACGTGCAGGTGCAGGAGGCTTCTCCCCATGGCCCTGATGTGGGAGCGAACGTCCAGCCTCCTCCCCTCTTCCCTTTCCCTCAGGTTGGCGTGCCCCACATCATAGGCTATGCCGGCACCCACCTCTTCCACCAGCTCCCTCAGCTCGGCCGGAACGGAAAAGGGATTGGAGGGGGAGCTCCCGTTCTCCACGGCCAGCTTCACCCCCAGTTCCCCGGCCCTTTCCGCCAGGGACCGCAGCAGGGAGAGGCACCTCTCCCTGGCCCGCCGGCGAAACTCCTGGGTGGGGATCTTGCACGTCCCAGTGTGTATCACCACGATCTCTCCCCCGAGCAGCCTGCAGGCCTCCATCCCCCTCTCCGCCAGCTTCCGGTTCAGCTCGAAGAGCTGGGGAAGATGGCTGACGGGATTGAGGTCCAGGAAGGGGGTGTGCACGGAGGGTTCCATTCCCCTTTCCCTCAGCTCCCTTCCCAGCCCCCTTAGCCTCTCCCGGTCCTCCTCCCATCGGAGGGAGAAGTGGGGGACCTCGTAGATCACCTCCAGACACTCGTAGCCCAGCTCCTGGAGGAGGGGAAGGACCCCCTCCAGCTTTTCCCTCACGAAGAGCAGGCTGGAGAGCCCGAGCTTCATCTGGAAGGGTATTTTCCCCCCTTTAAAAAAGGTGGGAGAGGCCCCTGGGCCACCTTCTCAGGAGGAGGTAGGAGAGGGGGGAGCCCAGGAGGAAGAGGAGGAAGGAGGCCCACATAACGGAGGGGGGTGAGAGGGAGTAGAGGTACCCGCCGGCGAGGGTTCCCAGGGAGGAGCCCAGGTAGAAGGAGAGATCCATGAAGGCCTCCGCCCTTCCCCTTAGGACCGGGGGGGTGAGGAGGGTGACGGAGCCCCTTTCCACCCCGTAGGTGAGGGAGCCGCAGAGGTTGAGAAGGGCCAGGGAAAGGAAGATACAGGGGACGGAGCGGAAGAGGACTAGGAGGGGGGAGAGGCTCTCCAGCAGGAGCAGGTGGCTGTAGAGGAGGGAGGGGGGCACCCCCCTGAGCCTGCGGCTGAGGGGGAGGGCCAGGGGATAGGAGAGGGAGGAGAGGGCCACCGCCAACCCGAACCCCGTGAAGCTCATCAGCCCCAGCTCCCTCACCGTGTAGAGCACCAGGAAGAAGTTGAACATGGAGAGGGCGACGATGAGGAGCAGGGTCCTGAGGAGGATGAGCCCCTTGAGGAGGGGATGGAGGTCCAGAAAGCTCCTGAGCGGATTCCAGGAGATCCTCCTTCCCCGCAGGGTCTCGGAGAGGGTGAGGGTTCTCACCAGGGCCATGGTCAGGATCACCGCCCCACCCGCCAGGAAGGCCAGCCTGAGTCCTGGCACCCCCCAGGCGTCCCTCATCGCCCCTCCCAGCAGGGGGGCGAGGGAGTAGGGCAGGTGCTCCACCACCAGCGCGAGCGTGAAGACCTCCAGCAGGCCACCCTTGACGGAGTCCATGATCATGGCGTTGAAGGCCGGGAAGTAAAGGTAGGAGGTCCCCTCCAGGAGGGCGGCCAGCAGGAGTTCGGGGGTATCCCTTGCGGAGGAGTAGAGGAGGAGGGAGAGGCCGAGCAGGGCCGTTCCCCAGACGAGGGGAGCCTTCCTTCCCGCCCTGTCCGCCAGCATTCCTCCCAGGAGGAAGGAAAAAACGCAGGTGAGACTCCGGACGGAGCTGATGAGGCCGGCCAGCAGGGGGTTCCCGGTGAGGGAGTAGGCGTACTCCGAGAAGTAGGGATAGGCCACACCCATGGAGAAGCTGATGGCGGCGGCGGAGAGGAGGAGGGCCCTTACGTTCTTCTTCACGTTCTACCTCCCGCAAAGGCGGAGGAGGACGGGCAGGGAAAGGAGTTCGGCGGAGAGGGAGAAGGCCACCACCAGCCCGGGGGAGGAATAGAGGAGGCCCATCAGGGTGTTTCCCGCGAAGCCTGAAAAGCCGTAAAGGGAGGAGAAGAGGCCGTAGGCGGTTCCCCTCTTCCCCCCCGGGGCCATCTCCCCCACGGCGGCCCTCATCACCGTCTCCTGCACGCCCATGGATGCCCCCCAGAGCACGACCGCGAGCAGTCCTCCTCCCTTTCCTCCCGCCAGGAAGGCCAGGGGGGCGATGGGGAGGGAGAGGAGGGGAACGAGGAGGAGGGAGGAAAGGCCCCTCCGGTCATAGGACCTTCCCGCCCAAAGGGCCAGGAGAGCGTCCGTTCCCATGGCAAGGGCATAGAGGAGGGGGATTTCGGCGTCGGAGAAGGAGGAGGTGAGGCGGTAGGCCAGGAGGGGGAAGGTCAGGAAGCCGGAGGTGGAGAGGACCACGAAGAGGAGGTAGAGCCTGAAGCCCCCCCTCACCCGGCCACCCTCCCCTCCGGTTTCCAGCAGGGAGGGGCGGGGGTAGAGCCTCCAGCCCATGGCGAGGAAGAGGAGCAGGAGCAGGGCGGGCAGGAAGAGACAAGAGAAGGCCCCCCTGTAGCCCCGGAGGGAGATCAGGAGGGCCATGAGCAGGGGACCTGCCACCGCCCCCACCTGATCGAGAGCCTCGTGGATGCCGAAGCCCCATCCCCTTCCCACCTGCGAGGTGGCATGGGAGAGCATGGCGTCCCGGGGAGGGGTCCTCACGGCCTTGCCCATCCGCTCCAGAAGGAGGAGGAGGACCGCCAGCCGCCAGGAGTCCGTCAGGCAGAGGAGGGGGAGGGAGAGGAGGGCCAGGTAGCCCAAGAAGGTTAGGCCCCAGTATCCCCCCCACCGGTCGGAGAGGTAACCGGAGAGGGGACGGAGGCCGTATCCCAGGAACTCCCCCAGACCGGAGACCGCCCCCACCACGGCGGCGCTCGCCCCCAGGGAGGCCAGGAAGGGACCGGCCACCCCCCTGACCCCCTCGTAGACCATGTCCCCCAGCAGGCTCACCAGGCCCAGCAGGAGGATGAGGTGCAAGGCCCTTTTTCTCCCGGACACTTTCCTTTCCCGCCGGATACAGGATTTTTATAGGTTTACTCACTCAGGTTTCTCCCCGAACGGATTTCCCACCCTCAGGATGTTCTCGGCAAGGGAGGAGTGGGGGGGAAGGGTGAATCCCCTCGAGCACGCCTCCACCCTGAGCCTCTCGATGAGGCGGGGAAGGTCTATGGAGGCCGGGCAGATCTTCCTGCAGGCCCCGCATCCCGTGCAGGCGAAGAGGCCTCCCCTGATCGCCTCCTCCGGCCCCAGCACGAACCAGGTCCTCACCACCCCCATGGGCCCCGCCCCCACCCTGGAGGAGAAGGCATGGGCCGTTTCCAGCAGGACGGGGCAGACGGAGAGGCAGGCCCCGCAGTTGCAACAGTAGAGCAACTCCTTCATTCCCTTCCTCGCGGCCTCCCTCCTCCATCCGTCCAGAAGGATCACGTGCACCTCTTTCGCCCCGTGCATGCCGAACTGCTCTATTCCCATCACATCCGCCGTCCTGGAAGGACCCCTGATGAAGGAGTAGTAGGCCCCCGTCACGGTGAGGAAGGCCTCGCAGGTCTTCATGACCGTGACCGCCTCCTCCAGCGTGGGCACTATCTTGTCTATTCCCGCCACCGCCAGGTGCTTCTCCGGTAGCCTGGTGATGAGGCTGATGTTCCCCTCGTTCTCCACCAGCCCTATCGCACCCTCCTCGGCCGCTATGACGTTGGCGCCCGTGAGGGCCACCCTGGCCTCCAGGATCCTCTCCCTCAGCCTGAGCCTGGAGGCCCTTATGAGCTCCTCCACGTCCGGGGGAAGCTCCCTTCCCACCTCCCTGGAGAGGGCCGCGGCCACCTCCTCCAGGGTGAGGTGGACCGCCGGCCCCACCGGGTGGAGGGGCTCCTCCCCGCTAAGCTGGATGATCCTGTCCCCCAGGTCGGTCTCCACCACCTCCACCCCCCTCTCCTCCAGCCTCTCCAGCAGGTCCAGCTCCTTCAGGGTGTTGGACTTGGACTTCACCACCACCCCCTCCCCCTCCAGCTGGTCCAGCAGGTACTTCACCGCCTCCTCCCCCCTCCTGGCCTCGAAGACCTCGCACCCCACCGCCCTCAGGGAGTCCCTGGCCTGCTCCACCAGCTCCTCCAGCCTATCCACGGCCCCCTCCTTGATCCTCCGGTACCTCTCCTTCATCCTCGCAAGCCTTCCCTCGTTCGCCCTAAGCCTGGAGAGGACCACCGAGGAGATCACCTTGAGGGTGTCGGCCCTCCCGCTTCTCATTCCCCTCTCGAACCTCTCCCTGGTATCTTCGTACAGGCCCATCTCATCCCTCCATCAGGTCCCTGACCAGCAGGGAGAGGTCCCTCACCTCCATCCTCCCCTCCGCAGCCTCCTTCAGGTGGTGGTAGCAGAAGGGGCAGGAGGTCACCAGGAGCTCGGCCCCGGCCTCCAGGGCCTCCCCCACCCTGGTCCTGGAGGCGGCAAGGGAGACCTCGGGGAAGGCAGACCTCACCCCTCCCCCCGCCCCGCAGCACCTGGAGAACTCGCGGGAGAGGGTCATCTCCACCAGCTCCAGGCCGGGGATGCTCCTCAGCACCTCCCTGGGCTCCTCGTAGATCCCCCACTCCCTCCCCAGGTGGCAGGGATCGTGGTAGGTAGCCCTGACCCTCCTTTCCCTCAGCCTCAGCCTCCCCTCCCGGATCAGCTCCCGGAGGAGCTGGCTGAGGTGGAGCACCTCCACCCCGTCCAGGGAGTAGTCCCTCCTGAAGGTGGAGTAGCATCCGGGGCAGGTCGTGAGGAGCCTCCTAACCCCCAGCCTCCTGAACTCCTCCTCGTTCCTCCTCCTCACCTCCTCCGCCTCCCTCTCCTGTCCCGTCCTGAAGAGGACGGAGCCGCAGCACCGCTCCCTTCCGAAGAGGCGGAAGGGAAGGCGGAGCCTGCGCAGGATCTCCAGGGTGGCTTCCGCCATCGCCCTCTCCCTGAAGGTGCTCATGCATCCCCTGAAGAACCAGAGCTCCCCCATCTACCCGCACCTCTCCACCAGGAACTCCGCCAGGTCCATGACCCGGAGGTCGAAGCCTAGGGCCTCGGCCGTTTCCTTGAGCTGCCTCAGGCAGAAGGGGCAGGAGGTCACCAGGAGCTCGGCCCCGGTCCCCCTGGCCTCCTCCAGCCTCCTCCGGGCCACCAGCCTGGAGGCCTCCGGGTACCCCGCCCTGAAGCCCCCTCCCGACCCGCAGCACCAGGAGTTCTCCCTGTTTCTGGGCATCTCCACCAGCTCCACCCCGGGAAGGGCGGAGAGGATCCTGCGCGGTTCCTCGTAAACCCCCATGTGCCTTCCCAGATGGCAGGGATCATGGTAGGTTACCCTGACCCTTCCCCTTTCCCTTCCCTTCACTCCCTCCCTTTCCAGGAACTGCGTCAGGTGTAGCACCTCGAAGTCGGGCTCCACCCCCAGTTCCGGATAGTCCCTCCTCCAGGCCCTGTAGCAGCCGGGGCAGCTCACCACCACCGTCTTAGCCCCCCTCTTCCTGACCTCCTCCAGGTTGTGGCTGGCCATCTCCTCCACCCTGGTCCCATCCACTTCATCCTGTCCCGTCCTGAGGAGGAAGGAACCGCAGCACCACTCGTCCTCGCATAGGGTGAAGTCGACGCCCATCCTCCTCAGGAGCTCCACCGTTTTTCTGGCCAGCCCCTTTTCCCGGTAGGAGGAGGTGCAGCCCACGAAGTAAACCACGGGAGCCCTTTCCGGAAGGTTCAGGCCCGCTGGTAGCCAGGAGAGCCTGTCGCGGTGGGGCTCCAGATAGGGGTTGTGCTCCCTGGCGACGTGGGATCCCCTCTCCCGGTACTTCTGGGGGAGAAACCCCTCCTTCCTGAGCCTCTCCCTGGCGGCCTCTATCACCCTTGAGGGCTCCGCCCCCACGGGACAAACGGAGTCGCAGTTGCCGCAGAGGGTGCAGGAGAACATCCTCTCGGAGAGGGCGGGGGAGGGCTTGAGGTTCCCCCTGAGGAGGTGGGCGCAGAGGGCCATCCTTCCCCTCGGGGTCCTGGACTCCACCCCCCAGCACTCCAGCGAAGGGCACTGGGTCCGGCAGAGGCCGCAGGCAGTGCTGGAGCTCAGGCAGGCGTAGATCTTGGTGGAGAGCTCTTCTAGTCTCATCCCTCCTCCCACCACCTCTCCATGAAGGCCACCCTCGGAATCCCATCTAGGGCCATCTTACCGGGGTTCATGATGCCCTGGGGGTCCAGGAGCCTCTTGAGGGAGCGCATGAGCTCCAGGGCGGGGCCGTGCTCCTCCTCCAGATAGGGGGCCTTCCAGAGGCCCACCCCGTGCTCGGCGGTGAGGGTTCCCCCCAGTGAGAGGGCCAGTCTGATGGCCTCCTCCTGGAAGGACCTGATCCTCTCCACCTGCTCGGGGGATTCCGGAACGAAGGTGGAACCTATGTGAACGTTACCGTCTCCCACGTGACCAAAACATACCCCCATGATGCCTTTTTCCTCCATGAGGGCCTTGATCCTGCTCACGTACTCCAGCATCCGTGACAGGGGAAGACCCACGTCGACGGAGGACTGGAAGACCAGCCTGGGGGTCTCGGGGCTGGGCAGGAGCTTGGTGAGGGAGGCGCTTATCTTCTCCCTAGCCTCCCACAGCCTCCTTCCCAGACTCTCGTCCTCCACCCCCACGAGCTGGCCCCCCCTCCCCCTGCAGACCTCCTCCATCTCTCCCATCTCCCTCTCCACCGCCTCCTCGTACCTGCCGTCCGAGCGCAGCATGAGGGCCCCTTTTCCCTCCGGTAGGGAGAAGCCGCTCATGTTCAGGGCGAGCAGGCAGAGCTCATCCATCAGCTCCAGGGAGGCGGGGGTGATTCCCCTTCCCAGGATCTCCAGGGCCGACCTGAAGGCATCCTCCAGAGAGGGGAAAATGGCTAGGGCGGTCTTGCGGAGGGGTGGATAGGGCTCCACCCTCAGCGTGACCTCCGTGATCACCCCCAGCGTCCCCTCCGACCCCACGAAGAGATCCTTGAGGGAGTAGCCGGAGGCGGACTTCGTAACCTTTCTTCCCAGCCTTACCACTTCCCCATCCGCCAGCACCACCTCGAGGGAGAGGACGTAGTTTCTGGTGGCCCCATACTTCACGGCTCCCGATCCGCTGGCGTTGGTGGAAACCATCCCTCCTATGGTGCAGGCCATGGCGCTTCCGGGCTCCGGGGGGAAGAAATAGCCCTTCCTTTCCAGCTCCCGGTTGAGTTCCGCGTAAGTGGCCCCCGGTTCCACCACGACCATGCGGTCTTCCACCCTAGGCTCAATTCGGTTCATCTTCCTCAGGTCCATCACGATTCCCCCCTCCACCGGGATGAGCTGCCCCGCCAAGCTGGTGCCTGCCCCCCGGGGTATGACGGGGATGCGGTGCAGGCTGGCGAACCTCAGGATCCTGGAGACCTGGGCGGTGCTGGAGGGTGTGACCACGGCGTCGGGAAGGAACTTGAAGCGGGGGAAGTAGTGCTGCAGTCCCCTCAGGAAGTGATCGGCGGAGTAGGGGAGGAGGTCCACCTCCTCCGTGAGCACGTTTTCCCTCCCCACCATCTCCTCCAGCGCCCTTCCAAGCTCCTCCCTTCCCGGCCTCTCCGGGCTCATCTCCTCCCCTCTTCCATTCCCAGCTCCAGCGCCCTGAGGTTGGGGTTACCCTCCCCGAAGATTTCCACCGCCACCTTCCTGAGGGTTTCGGGCCTGATGGGCAGCCAGCCTTTGGAGACCAGGGCCCCCACCATCACCACGTTCATCATGGCGGGGTTCCCAGCCTTTTTGGCCAGTTCCGTGGCTTCCACCACCACCGTCTCCGAGGAAAGCTCCCTTATGGCCCTCAGTACCTCCCCCACGTCGGGATACTTGGCCTGCCCGGAGAGCACCTCCAGCGGGTATACCGGCCTGGGGTTCACCATCACCTTGGTCCCCCTGTTCCCGAAGGAGCCCAGGATCCTCAGCGTTTCCACGGGCTCGAACCCCAGCAGCACGTCCCCGCTCCCCTCCGGCATGAGGGGGGCATAGCTCCTCCTCCGGGAGAGCCTAACGTGGCTCATCACCGTTCCCCCCCTCTGCGTGGCCCCGTAGGTCTCCCCCACGGACACGTATAGGCCCTCCTCCACCGCCGCCGAGCCCAGCAGGAAGGAGGCCAGGAGGTTTCCCTGTCCTCCCACCCCCACTACCAGGAGGTTTAGCGGGTCCTTCATTCCTCCTCCTCCACCACGATGGCCCCCGCCGGGCAGAGGATGGCGCAGAGCCCGCAACCCGTGCAGAGGACCTCGTCTATCTTGGCCTTGTCCTTGGAGAAGTCCCAGATGTTGGCGGGGCATCCCAGCATCCTGGAGCAGAAAGCCATGCACCCGCACTCCCTTCCGATGCACTTCTCCTGATCCACGTATACCCTGGGCCTCTTCTTCCTCTTCTCGGCCTCCGTGAGGGGACAGGGGTGCCTGAGCACCAGCACCCTGGGCCCCTTCCCCTGCAGGAGCTCGAAGACCGTTCTGGTGGCCTCCTCCACCTGGAAGGGATCGCACACCCTCACCTCCACCCCTATCCCCCTGCACACGTCCTCTATCCTTACGGGTGGAGAGGGCTCCCCCGAGGCCGTGAAGCCGGAGCCCGGATGGGGCTGGTGTCCGGTCATTCCTGTGGTGGAGTTGTCGAGGATCACGTAGAGGAGGTCGGAGGAGTTCCACCTCGCGTTCACCAGGGCGGGGAGACAGGCGTGGTAGAAGGTGGAATCCCCTGAGACCGCCACCACCGGACGATCGAAGCCGAACCTCCCCAGCTTCCCGAACCCGCAGGCCGTTCCTATTCCCGCCCCCATGCAGTGGAGGGTCTGCTCCACCGAGAAGCCGGTGGGGAGGAGCCCCATGCTGTAGCACCCTATGTCCCCCGTGACCACGGCCTCCCTCCCGTCCCACCTCAGGGCCCTCTTCAGCACCCAGAAGGAGGCCCGGTGGGGGCAGCCAGGACAGAAGGCCATGGAGCGGCTGGGCACGTAGTTCCCCACCAGCTCCTCCGCCCTCCTTCCGTACCCCTCCTCCCTTGGGGAGTACCCCACCCCTCTGAGGGAGGAGAGGGCTTTCAGCACCAGGTCTGGGTTGAGCTCTCCCACCGCGGGCAGGTGACCGCTCCTCTTCCCATAGAACCTGATGGGCCCCACCCCCTCCGAGTGCAGCTCCGCAGCCAGGGCCTTGACGTTCTGCTCCACGAAGGGGTCTATCTCCTCCACGAAGAGGACCTCCCTGGCATGCTCTAGGTGCCGGCGCAGCAGACCCTCCGGGAGGGGCCAGGTGGTACCCAGCTTAAGGATCCCCACCGAGTCCTTTAGCCCCAGGAGTTCCACGGCCTCCAAGGCGTAGGTCCACGGAGGACCCGAGGCCACGATCAGGAACTCCGCCCCTTCCGGTCCCTCGTACCGGTTGAAGGGGGAGGTCTCGAACCTCTCCGCCGCCGTTTTCATCTTCTGGTGGAGAGCCTCGTGGAACATACAGGTGAAGGAGGAGCTTCCCGAGGTCCAGGGGGGAGGGAAGGTGAATTCTGGTTTTCTCCTCTCCCTGGAGATCGGTCCCAGCTCCACCACTCCCCTGGAGTGGGAGAGGCGGGTTACGCTCCTAACCATGCAGAGGAGGCCGAGCTCCTCAGAGAGCTCGAAGGCCCAGCGGGTCATTTCCTTGGCCTCCTGGGGGGTGGAGGGCTCCAGCAGGGGAACATCGGCCAGCCTGGCGTAGTTGCGCGTGTCCAGCTCGGTGGTGGTGGAGTGGGCGGAGGGATCGTCCCCGGTTACGAGCACGAAGCCCCCCTTGGTGCCCGATAGGTTCACCGTCAGGAGGAAGTCGGAGCACACGTCCACGCCCAGGTTCTTCATGGCGGTCAGGGAGCGGAGGCCCGCGGCCGCCGCCGCCCCCGCCACCTCCAGGGCCACCATTTCGTTGGTGGACCACTCCACGTAGAGGTCGAACTCCTTGGAAGCCTCTATCAGGGCCTCCACCACCTCCGAGGCGGGGTTTCCGGGATAACCCGAGCAAACCTGCACTCCGGCCTCCAGGGCCCCACGGGCTATGGCCTCGTTCCCGCTCAGCAGCATCCTCTTGCCCGGCTGGTCCCTTCCTATCCTGCTCACCCCTCCACCCCCTTCAGGTAGCGGATCCCCAGCCTTTCCCCCTCCTCTTTCGCCCTCTTCTTCTTGTTCAGGCTGGCCTCCCTGAGGTGCTCCAGTCTCTCCTTCTCCAGGGGGGCCACCTCTATTTCACCCTCCTCCGCGGCCTCCCGGAAGAGCCTCTTCCCCTCCTCGCTCCTGAGGATCACGGTGTTCCATCCCTCCTCCCCCTCCACCATCCCCACCGAGAGGTCGGCCAGCTCGGCCGTCATGTCAAAGCACACCCTACAGGAGAGGGGAACGAACTCCTTCACCCTGTCCAGCGAAAGCTCTATCCTTTTCCCCTCGGTCTCGATCACGAACAGGTTGGCTGGGGGAGGTGGAACGTCGAATCTCCGGGCCTTCCTCCCCTCCAGCTTCTCCCTGAGGAAGCCCTCCGCCCTGTGGGAAAGGGCCCAGGTGCAGAAGAGACCTATCACCGGCCCCACCCTGGAGACCTCCCACTCCCTCTCGTATACCTGAATCTTCCTCAGGGCGAGCACCTGACAGGGTGTCCCCACGAAACCCACCCTTCCGCCCTCCCCGCTCCGGAGGAGTTTCACCACCTCCGCCACGGAGGGTGAGAGGAGGTACCTGGATCCCGTGCAGGCCAGCACCTCCTCCTCCGTCCTGGCGAGAAGGGGCTGGGGGAGAAGACCGTTCCTGGAGCCCGTCAGGACGAAAGAGTCTGCCCTTCCGCTCCTCAGAGCGCGGAGAACGAGGGAGGTGACGGTTCCCCCGTACTGGGCCCTCCCTCTCACCTCCGTCCTTCTTGCCCTAGCCTTCATGACGGAGGAATGCACCCCCAGGGCGGGATCCGTCCTGGTGGTTCCGAAAATCCTCCCTTCCAGCAGGGGGAGGTCCACCTCCGTTCTGGGACAGAAGGAATAGCACCTTCCCTCTTCCCTTCCGCAGGGCTCCAGGAGCACCGCCCTGCCCTGAACCAGGTTCAGATAAGGGCACAAAGAGGTGCAGGCCCCGCATCCGGTGCAGATTCCTGGCGAAAGGACCCTGCCCTGAAGGAGATCCGGACCCCCCACCATCATCCCCTCCCTCTTTTGTATACTAGCCCTGAGGGATGTGCTCGGGCGGTCTCACCACCTTGAACTTCATCGCCCCCTGCTCGCATCCCACCACGCAGACCCCGCAACCGAAGCACCTTTCCGGCACCACCCTGGCCTTGTACCTCCTGCTGCCCTCGGGCCTCACCAACTCTATGGCCTCAAAGGGACACCTCTCCAGGCAGGTCTGGCAGCCGGTACATCTCTCCTGATCCACGTAGGCCTCGAACCTGCTTTTAGCGGTGAGTTTCTCGGGAGGCACCCCCCCGTACCGGTAGAAGTTGAAGAACTCGCAGCAGTCGGGGCAGCAGTTGCAGATGGTGTTGATGGTGAGCTTGGAGTGATTGGGTCCCATGTGCACCAGTCCGTCCTTTTCCGCCTTTTCCAGCACCTTCAGGGCCTCCTCCCGGGTGAGGGGTTTGCCCGATCCCCTCTTCACCACATACTCCGCTCCCCGGTGAAACTGGGTGCAGTGCCAGACCTCCCTTTCCCTCGTGTACTTGCAGGGTTCTCCCACCCCCTCTTTCACCAGCCGGCAGGAGCACGGAACCACCCCCAGCTTCTCCTGGGCATTGACGATCTCCACGATGTTCTCGCAGGGAAGAACCCCCTCCATTCCCCGGATGGCTCCGTAGGCGGGGATGACCCTCCAGATGGGTTCGGTGAAGAGGGAGCTCAGCAGCTCCCCCATTGCCCGGTAAAATTCCTCCCTCCCGAACTCATGCCAGAGCTGGAAGTACTTCCTGTCCTTCTCCAGATCCAGCTGCTGGGTGGCAAGCGTGGCGTCGTGCAGCTGAACCAGGTCCCTGGCAAACCTGAAGTACTCCCTCCTGTCGAAGTCCTTGGGGAAGACCAGGCCCTTCTTCCACAGGTCCTCTAGGAGTTCCCTCACCCTTTCCTCGGGCATGCCCAGCTTCTGGGCCACCTCCTGCACGCTTCCGGGGAGGGAGGCGGCCACCCGTGCCTGCTCCGGGGTCATGAGATACTCCAGAATCTGTCTGAGGTAGGGGGATTCCGGAAAGCCCAGGCCCTCCATGAGGCTTTTGAAGGGGTCTTCCATCGCCGGTTTTCGGCTTTCCCCCCTAAAAAAGTTAGGAAAGAAGGAACTGGAGCACCGTGTCCGTCACCGCCTCTATCTCCTCCTAGAGCTGATGGGCGCATCTCTCGAAATACACCAGCTTGGCCCCAGGGATGCGCTTGGCCATCACCTCGGCGTTCTCAGGAGGGATGTAGATGTCCCTCTTCCCCGCCAGGATGAGGGTGGGGGCCCTTATGGAGGGAAGCCTGTCGCAGGCATCGAAGCTGAGGATGGCTGAAACCTGCCTGACGATTCCCTCCGGTGGGGTGGGAGCGGTGAGGATAAGATCGATGGCCACCTCCACCACCCCGGGATTCTCCCTCATGAACTCCTCCGTGAAGATGAAGGGAAGGAGCTTGGAGGCCACCTCCCTGTCCCACCCTCCCTTCCGGTTGAGGAGTTCCACGATTTCCGTTACCATGACCGCCGCCTCCCCTGGGATGGGAACCGCCTTGGGCCCCCCGCAGAAGGTGGAGGCCAGCACCAGCTTCTCCACCTTTTCGGGGTGGTTGATGGCTAGCTCCTGGGCGATCATTCCTCCCATGGAGATTCCCAGCACGTGGGCCCTCCCTATCCCTAGGGCCTCCATGAGGCCTGCCGTGTCGTCTGCCATCATCCTGATGGTGTATTCCTCCTTATCGGACACATCCGTTCTTCCCGCTCCCCGGTTGTCGAAGGTGATGACCTTGAAGTGCTCGGAGAGCCTGGGGAGGAAGTAGAGGGGATCCCAGCAGTCGGCGTTTCCCATGAAGCCCATGATGAGAACGAGGGGAAAACCCTCCCCGCGGGTGTCGTAGTACATGTTAATGTCGCCCACCTTCACCCTAGGCATCTTTTTCCCTCCCCCGCGTGATAAAAAAGGGTTTCTAGAGTCCCAGAACCCTCGCCGCGTTCCTGCCGAGGATGTTCTCCACCTCCTCCTGGCTGAACGTGATTCCTGCGGCCCTCACCTCCTCGGGGGGGTTCCTGAATTTTTCCACCCATCCCGCCTCGCTGAGGAGGGGCTTGGGGGTTAGGGGCCAGTCGCTCCCGAAGAGGATCCTTTCGCTTCCCAAAACGTCGCAGAGAGTTCTGAGGATCCTGTAGAAATGAAGGGTGCACCAGTTTCCCCAGGCTGCCGTGTCGAGGTAGACGTTGGGCTTCATCATGGCCACGGACATGGCCTCCTCCCACCACCCGAACCCAAAGTGGGCCAGGATGATCTTTAGGTCTGGAAAGTCCGCCGCCACATCGTCCACGTAGACGGGCCTGGCGAACCTGCTCAGGAGGGGGGGCAGCTCGGTCCCCGTGTGGATGAGGACGGGAACCCCATACTCCTCGCATTTCCTGTAAAGGGGATAGCAGAGTGGGTCGTTGGGATAGAAGCCGGAGGTGGGATGAAGCTTGAGGCCAGCCATCTCCCACTCGCCCAGCCCCCTCTCCAGCAGCTCCACTGCGTTCTTCCTCCGGGGGTCCACCCCCACGAAGGGGAGAAAGCGGTCGGGATACTGTTTTCCTATCTCGGCGAAGCGCCTGTTCAACTCCTCCACGGAGAGCTTGGGCTCCCCCAGCCTGAGCCCCCAGTCCAGGGGCAGGATTACGGCTTTCTCTATTCCGGCCTCATCCATCTCCGCCAGTAGCTCCTCGGGAGGGGAGTGCCAGAAAACCGGCATAACATTCTTCATCACCTCCTCTTCCGTCATCCCCGGGATCATGTGTTTGATCACGGAGGCTAGACCTCTCCAGAAGGCTTCGGGCAGCCATTCCCTCTCCCAAATGTGGGCATGGGAGTCTATGATCAAGAATACCTGATTTCATTGATTTGGTGGAATTTAAGCCCTTCCAGCGGAATTACCAGTAGAGCTCCCAGCTCTCCACTATGTCGTCGGAGTCGGTTGGGTAGTACCAGAGAGAGCTATAGTTTAGCACGCATTCTCCCCAGTAGTGTCGTCCTACGGAAAGGTTCACTCCCTCGTCCGTTTGCGGCTCGAAGTAGCGCAAACCCCTGTCTACGGTTCTGAAGGCCACGATGGCATGATCAACCCCGCTAAGGTATACCCTCACCAACGCGCATCTCAACCCATGGTTCTCAGCGCGGTTGTTTAGGGTTGCGGCGTAGTCCAAGCAGTTGAAGTTCCTTTCGTCGTAGGGAATAGAGTTCGTTGGGTCCATGGCTAGGAATTCTGCCACCTCCAAGAAGGTGGGATCATGTAACTCATATCTGACGTACGAGCGCAATAACCCTACCTCCTCCTCCAATCGGGAGAGATATTCTTCATAGAATCTCAAGTTCTCCTCCATGGTGCTCACCAGCAACTCGGTTTCATCTATTCGAAGTAGCAGGGACTCTTTTTCGGTTTTTAGTTTGGACACTCCGGATTGAGCGGTGAGGATGAGAAAAGCGCAAGATATCACTAAAAGGGCAAGGATTACCAGCAGAATTTCCTTTCCTCTCACCATGCCGTTACCACCTTATTTATCACGAGCTCTGGGGAGGAGTAAGGCAAACCTTCCACGCAGTCTGTGTACGGTCTTCCAATCTCAGGAAAAACGCGGTAGCCCGTGTTAGGTTCGAAGTAAACCATGCCCTTGTCCAAGGTGTTGAATCCTATGAGTTCGTATTGACCTCTCTCCCCGCTTCTAAGGTTCTCCACCACGACTGCCACATAGCAACATCTTATGCCTCTTTTCTTGGCCTGGTACAGAAGTTGACCCAGGGGGGAAAGAACGAAAAGGTTTTCGAGGGGCTCGAAGGCCTGATTCAGAACGAGTTCTTGGGCTTCACTGAAAAGGGGATCCCTGAGGTGATACTCGTCACCGGCTA
>CAZDZG010000018.1:0-22576 GCA_964509845.1 Hadarchaeota archaeon (SeqCode)
CCAGCAGGTACAGACCGCTCACCAGCAACAATGCCGTTGTGGCTTCCATCTTCCCCCTTTAAAGGGGTCTTTTAAAAATTTTTTGGCCGGGGGGAAGAAACTACTGATGCTTCACCTGGTGCTGGCCGATTGTGAGCTGGAGAGGGTTCCAGCCGAGATCGCGAACCACCGGGTGATCAAGCGATGGGCAAAAAGGAGGGGAAAGAAGCCCACGGAGCTCCTTCTGGACTCCAGTCTGTTCCATTCCGCCATGCGCGGGCTCAAAGATGGAAACAGAAGGGGCAGGCCCGACATCGTACACCGCTGCCTGCTCCTTAGCCTGGACTCCCCCCTGAACAGGGAGGGTCTGCTCAGGGTGTATCTCCACACCAGGAACGATGAGGTGATAGAGGTGGATCCGGAGACGAGGCTACCGAGATCCTTTCACCGCTTCGTGGGGCTGATGGAGGAGCTCTTCCTAAGGGGGCAGACGGAGGGGGGAAAACTCAGGCTCAGGAAGGAAAAGCTGGCTGACCTCCTGAGGAGGATAGGAAGCCCCAGGATTCTGGTGATGGATCCAAGAGGCTCTCCCAGGCTGTGGAGGGACCTCTACGGAGAGGAGGAGGAAACTTGCGTGGTGGTGGGGGGCTTTCCGGAGGGAGATTACCTCTCCGACTTCAACGACCTTCCGGTGGAGAGGGTGTGCGTGGACCCTGAGCCTCTGCCCTCCAGCTCCATCGTGGCCAGGGTGATCTTTTCTTACGAGGAGAAAAAAGGCGTTCAGGAGAGGAGGTTGAGGGATGAAAGAGGACAGGAAAACCATAGCTCTGGAAAGGATAAGTAGGCTGGTGGAGCTGGCGGAGGAGGTCTGGCCCCAGGATCCCCTCCTCTCCAAACGCTACCTGGAGCTGGCCTGGCGAATCAAGCTGCGCCACAGGGTGAAGCTTCCCGAAGTCCTCAAGGACAGGTTCTGTCGCAAGTGCAGGACCCTCCTTAAGCCCGGAAGCACCTCCAGGGTGAGGGTGAGGAGCGGAAGGGTGGTTAGGACTTGTTTGGAGTGTGGACACGTCAAGCGCATACCGCTGAGGGGCAGAAGGGACGATAGGATTAATAAGCAATAGAAGGAGAGCAAAAGATGTCCGTGAGGGAGGTCCCTCCCAACCTGCTCATAGCTAAGGTAGCGGGAGAGCTGAAGAAGCTGGAGGAACTCAAGCCCCCGGCCTGGAGCATGTACGTCAAGACCGGGGTGCACAAGGAGAGGCCACCGGAGCAACCGGATTGGTGGTACATAAGGGGAGCCTCCCTCCTCCGCCGGCTCTACCTGGATGGACCGGTGGGGGTTTCCAGGTTACGCGTCCGCTACGGGGGGAGGAAGAAGAGGGGAAGTGCCCCCGAGCACTTCAGGAGGGGAGGGGGGAAGATCATCAGGACCCTGCTCCAGCAGCTGGAAAGGGCGGGACTGGTGGAGAAGAAGGAAAGAAAGGGCAGAAAGGTCACCAGGAAGGGGGCGGAGCTCCTGGAGAGACTGGCGGAGGAGCTCAAAGGAGGGATGGAAGTTGGAGGAAGAGGAGCTTGAGGAGATAAGAAGGAGAAAAATGCTGGAGCTACAGGCGAGCCTGGAGGAGCAGAGGAGAAGGGAGGAAATGGAGGTTCAAAAGAGACTGATCCTCCAGCATATCCTCACCCCCGAGGCCAGAAGCAGGCTGGCCAACCTCAAGATGGTAAGACCCGAATTCGCTCAGGCCCTGGAGATGGAGCTGATAGCCCTAGCCCAGAGCGGGAGGCTTAGGGCCCCCCTCACCGACCTCCAGCTTAAGGAATTGCTCAGGAGGCTGCAGGAGAGGAGAAGGGAGATAAGGATAAGGAGGGTTTGAGTGAGCCGCAACAAGGTGCTGTCCCTGAAGAAGAGGCTGGGAAGGGCGGGAAGGATGACCAGAAGGGCCCCCGTCTGGGTGGTGGTGAAGACCAGGGGCAGGATCAGGGACAGCGTGAAAAGGAGGCGCTGGTACCGCTCCAAGATAAAGCCCTGAGGAAGGACCATGGTGGAGGAAAGGATCTACGTGATCCCGCTGCGGGAGGCGAAGGAGAAGCCTAGGTACAAAAGGGCCTCCAAGGCCATAGACCTGATTCGGGAGTTTCTCAGGAGGCACCTGAAGGCGGAGAGGATAAAGATAGACGAGGGTCTGAACCGCAAGATCTGGAGCAGGGGGGCCAAGAAGCCACCCTCCAAGGTAAGGGTGAGGGCCGTAAAGAAGGATGACGGCTCGGTAGAGGTGTTCCTGGCGGAGTAGGTGGGATGCCTTTCCTTCGCCTGAACTTCGGAAGGATTCCTTACCTGGGGGTTTTTTGCCTCGTCACCGACACCGTGGCTCTTCTGCCCCGCAGGGTTAAGCTGGATGAAAGGGAGCTGGAGGAGAAGCTCGGGGTTCCGGTGGTCAGGGCGGAGGTCATGGGCTCCTCCCTGCTCGGAGTCTTCCTGGCGGGAAACTCCAAGGCCATCGTGGCCCCTTACCTGCTGAGTGAGGAGGAGGAGAAAGACCTCCGCAAGGCAGGAGTGGAGATCCACAGGATAGGGGGAAAGCTCACCGCGCTGGGCAACCTCCTCCTGGTGAACGACAGGGGCGGCCTGGCCAGCCCCTCCCTGCCTGCCAGGACCATGGAAGAGCTGAGCCAGGCCCTAGGGGTACCCCTGGAAAAGGGCACGATTTCCGGCCTCAAAACGGTGGGGAGCGCGGGGGTGGCCACCAACCGCGGGGCCCTCCTGCACCCCGACGCCAGCGAGGAGGAGATGGAGAGGGTGAGGAGGGTCCTGAAGGTGCCCGTGTCCACCGGAACGGCCTGTGACGGGGAGAAGTATGTGGGCATATGTGTGAGGGCCAACTCGCACGGCTTCCTCACGGGAGAGCCCACCACGGGGACGGAGCTGGGGGTCATAGAGAGGGCCCTGTTCTCCGAACCCTGACTCGAAGCTAATATAGGGAGAAGGAGGGAAAGGGATAGATGGCCGAGCTGACGGAGGAAGAGCGGGAAAAGCTGGAGAGGTCCCTCGTGGAGCTCAAAAAGGAAGAGGCCCTGATGGAAGCCCTGAACCAGCAGGTGGCCCTCCTCACCGCCACCCTCTCGGAGCTCTCTTCCACCATCGAGACCATAAAGAGGTTGAAGGAGGCCCCTCCGGAGGTCGAGATCCTTACCCCTGTGGGTTCAGGGTCCTTCGTGAGGGCCAGGCTCCTGCCCCTGGAGAGGGTGCTGATGGGCATAGGGGCGAACGTGGTGGTGGAGAGGACCCCGGAAGAGGCGGTGCAGTTCCTGGAGGAGAAGTCCTCGGAGATAGGCAGGGCCCTCCAGGAGCTGAGGGAGGAAATGGCCAGGGTCCTGGAGAGGATGGAGGCCCTCAGGCCGGAGATAGAGAAGCTTCTTTCCAAGGCCAGGGGGTAGATGCTCGAGAAGCTTAGGGAGAAGCTGCGCAGGGTCAAGGCGAAGCTCAGCAGGAAGCTGGAGGAAAAGAGGGCCCCTCCGGTCGAGGAGGTGAGGCCCGAGCCGGAGGAGAAACCGGGACGGACCGGGTCTCCCCTCAGGCTCAGGCTCAAGAGGGGCCTGAAGAGGGTCGCGGGGATGGAGCTCTCCCCCTCCGACCTGGAGGACATCCTCTGGGACCTGCAGGTTTCCCTGCTGGAGAGCGACGTGGCCGTTCCCGTGGCCGACGAGATTCTGGCCAGGGTCAGGGAGAAGCTCACGGGGAGGAAGCTGGGCCTGAGGGAGGATCCGCGGGAGGTGGCGGAGGGTGTGCTGAAGGAGGCCGTGAGGGAGGTTTTGGAGCCGAAGGAGAGGGTGGATCTGCTGGAGGTGATAAGGAAGAAAAATGAGAGGGGGGAGCCGGCCGTTCTGGTTTTCTTCGGCATCAACGGAACGGGCAAGACCACCACCATAGCCAAGCTGGCCAAGTACCTGCAGGAGAAAGGACTGAGGGTGGTGCTGGCTGCCTCGGACACCTTCAGGGCGGGTGGGATAGAGCAGCTGGAGACCCACGCCAGGAGGCTGGGAGTGGAGCTGGTGAAGCAGGGACAGGGGGCGGATGCCGCCGCCGTGGCCTACGATGCCATTTCCCACGCCAGGGCCCGGGGCTTCCACGTGGTGCTGGTGGACACGGCCGGCAGGATGCAGACGGATAGGGACCTGATGGACGAGATGAGAAAGATCGTGAGGGTCACCAAGCCCGATCTCAGGATCTTCGTGGGGGATGCCCTGACGGGAAACGATGCGGTGGAGCAGGCCAAGAGCTTTCACCAGGAAGTGGGAATAGACGGCTCCATCCTGTGCAAGATGGACGCCGATGCCAGGGGCGGGGCAGCCCTCTCCATCACCTACGTGACGGGCAGGCCCATCCTTTTCCTGGGAACGGGACAGGGGTACGACGATCTGGTGGAGTTCAAGCCGGAAATCCTGATCAAGAGCCTGCTGGAGGACTAGGCCGCCGGATTCTCCCGGCCCTCATCCCTCCCCAGGCTCGGTCCCCCTCGCCCTCCTCTCCTCCAGTTTTTCCCGCAGGAGCCTCACCACCACTCTGGGATCCGCCCTCCCCCTGCTTGCCCCCATCACCCTCCCGGTCAGAAAGTTCAGGGCCTCCTCCCTCCCCTCCAGATAATCCCTCACGGCCTTCACATTCTCCTCCATCACCCTCCTCACCAGCTCCCCCAGCTCCTCCTCCTCCAGGGGTAGAAGACCGAGTCTGGCCAGGATCCTCTCCGGATCCTCCCCCTTCTTCACCAGCTCCCTCAGGACCAGCTCCCCCTGCTCCCTGGAGATCCTCCCCGATTCCACCATCTTGAGGAGGGAAACGAGCTGCTCCGGGGAGAAGCTAACCTCCTTGGCCCTGAGCCCGAGGAAGTTCAGAACCTTTTTGAGCTTGGTCCGAAACCAGTCGGCGGCAAGCAGGGGATTCACCTCCCCCGCCACCCTCTCGAAAAGGTCCGCCAGCTCCTTCTCGCTCGTTATCACCCTGGCCGCCGCCTGAGATATTCCGTACCTCTCCACCAGCCTCCTTTCCCTGAGGTGGGGAGGCTCCGCCATCCTTCCCCTGATCTCCTCCACCCACCCCTCGTCCAGCAGCAGGGGTGGGAGGTCCGGATCCGGGAAGTACCGGTAGTCCTCCTCCAGCTCCTTCGTCCTCATGGGCACCGTCACCATCTGGCTCTCCAGGTAGGCCCTAGTCTCCCTCCTCACCACCTCCCCCCTCCTCAGCCTCTCCGCCTGCCTCTGGAGCTCGAACTTCAGGGCCCTGTAGACCCCCTTTACGGAGTTGATGTTCTTCACCTCCACCCTCCCCCCTCCCTCCAGGCTCACGTTGACGTCCGCCCTCATGGCTCCCCCCGCCTCCGGTCTGACCTTCCCCGTGTACTCCAGCACCCTGGTGAGGAGCCTGAGGAAGCGTCTGGCCTCCTCGGGCGAGCGCAGGTCGGGCTCCGTCACTATCTCCACCAGGGGGATGCCGGAGCGGTTGAAGTTCACGGCCCCGGAGACGGGATCGTACTGTCCCGGATCCTCCTCCAGGTGAACCTCCCTTATCCTCACCCCCTCCAGCTCCCCCTGCACGGCCAGCGGGACGCTGGTGCGCTGGTAGCCGCTGGGCAGATCGGGATAATCGTAGTGCTTCCGGAGGATGTAGAGGGGCTCCCCCGTTCTGACCCTGCATCCCAGCATGAGGGAGATCTCCACGGCAGCCTCCACGGCCGCTCTGTTGGGTTTCATGGGCTTGGCCCCAGGCATGCCCGTGCAGATGGGGCAGATGTTGGTGTTGGGGGGAACCTCGGCGTAGTTGGTGGGGCAGTCGCAGTAGAGCTTCCTCTCCGTTTTGAGCTGGAGGTGAACCTCAAAGCCTATCTTCACCTGCATCCGGACTCCTCCAGGGCTCTCATCACCCTCAGGACCTTCTCCTCCGCCAGCGGTGGGCCCTGCACCTGAATCCCCACCGGAATCCCCCCCACCTCCCCCGCCTTAACCACCCCCGCGCAGATGCCCGCCAGGTTGGCGGGAACGGTGAGATAATCGTAGGCGTACATCTCCAGGGGGGAGAGCTTTTCCCCCAGCCGGTGGGGAAGCTTGGGGACGGTGGGGCCCACCAGCACCTCCACACGCTGGAAGGCTGAGAAGAGTTCCTTCCTTATCAGGGTACGGAGCTGCAGGGCCCTCTGGTAGTACCTGTCCCGGTATTCCTTCCTGCTTATGTAGCTCCCTATGGCTATCCTCCTCAGTACCTCCTCCCCGCACGCCTCCTCGATGCGCTTCCCGTATTTCCTCCCGTCGTACCTCCTGGTGGCGGAGAAGAACTCCACGGAGACGATCAGGTAGTAGGCGGAGAGGGCGTGCTCCAGATGGGGGAGGGAGACCTCCTCCACCCTCGCCCCCAGCTCCCTGAGCACCTCCACCTTCTCTTCCACCAGTCCGTTGATGCGAGGATCCGTTAGGGAGGAGAACTGGGGGCATACCCCCACCTTCATCCCCCTCACCCCCTCCTCCAGGTTGGGGAAGGAAACCCGCTGCACCCCCAGCATCATCCCCTCCCTGGGATTCTCCCCCGCTATGACCTCCAGCAGGAGGGCCAGACCGTGGACGTCGGGGGCCAGGGGCCCTATCTGGTCCAGGCTCATTCCCAGGTCTATGAGGCCGTGCCTGGGAACCAGCCCGTAGGTGGGCTTCAGACCCGCCACCCCGCAGTGGCTGGCGGGGTTCCTTATGGATCCTCCGGTGTCCGTTCCCAGGGCCAAATCGCAGAGCCCCGCCGCCACCGCCGCCGCGCTCCCGCTGCTGGAGCCTCCGGGGATGTAGCCGGGGGCGGAGGGATTCTGGGTGGGGCCGAAGGCACTGGTCTCCCCGCTGGAGCCGCAGGCGAACTCGTCCATGTTGGTCATGCCCACTATCACCCCTCCCTCCCTCCTTATCCTGGAGATGACCTCCGCATCGTAGGTGGAGACGTAATCCTCAAGGACCCTGGAGGCGCAGGTGGCCTTCAGCCCCCTCACGTTGATGTTGGACTTCACCGCCACCGTCAGACCGGAGAGCCTCCCCCCCTCTCCCCTCCTGATCCTCCTCTCCACCTCTTCCGCCTCCTCCCTGGCCCGCGGGTTGAGCTGGAGGAAGGCGTTCAGCTTTCCGTTCATCTCCTCGACCTTCCTCAGGATCCTCTCCAGGTTCTCCACGGGGGAGAGATCCCCTCCCCTCAGGGCCTCCAGCTTCTCTAGCGTACCCATCCCGCCGCCTCCACCTTCAGGTTGCCCTCCTCATCCTTGGAGGGGGCAAGCGACAGGAACCTCTTCCTGAAGGCCTCCCTCTCCTCCGCCGGGGAGGGCTCTCCATCCTCCCTGAGGGGCTGATGGAACTCCCCCAGCTGGTAGGTCTCTCCCTCCGCCGTCAGGACCTCCAGGCTCCTGGAGAGGGCCCGCAGGATTTCCTCCGCGCTCCTTTCTACCTCCCTTCTCCAGTCCTCTCCCCTGGTCTTCATCGCCAAGGCCCCGCCCTCAGAGGATCAGGGTTTGGGAAGGACCCAGAAGTCGCAGTGTTCATCCCCCTGAGAGACGCACCTCACCTCCTCCACCCTGAACTTCCTTCCCGTGAAGACCTCCGTCACCCCGGCTATGAACCCCGCCAGGTAGTGGCAGGCCTTGCTTCCCGTCCTCAGCCTCCTGGCGAGGAAGCTCCCTCCCCTGAACCTGAGAATCCTCCTCTCCCCCTCCTTGAAGAACTCTATCTCCCCCGCCCCGCTGCATTCGAAAAAGGCATTCGAGTACCTCACCTTCTCCCTTATGTCCCTCCCCTCCAGCCCGAACTCCTCCACCATCCACCTTCCCGCCTTCTTCCCGCAGCCGAACCCTATCTCGTAGAGCAGGGAGTAGGGCAGGCCCGTCCTTATGTCCCTGGGGATCACCTCCTCGATCTTCCTCCCCATGTGGAGCATGCAGCAGAACCACATCTCAAAGGCCTTCCTCCAGTTCTCGGAAAGGTACCTCCTCATCTCGGCCCTGGCATCCTCCATCTTCTGCTTTAGGCCCCGACCTCTATAATAGCTTCTCGCAGGCTCAACCCTAAAAGTGGGCCCGACCACTTTCCGGTGATGAAGAGGCCGGCCGAATTCTGGGAACCGGAAGGGGAGAAGGTGAGGTGCCTTCTCTGTCCCAGACTCTGCCTCATCCCGGAGGGGAAGACGGGGTTTTGCGGGGCGAGGAAAAACGAAAACGGAAGGCTCTACACCCTCATCTACGGGGTGGTCACGGCGGCCAATCCCGACCCCATAGAGAAGAAGCCCCTGCATCACTTCTGGCCCGGCTCCCTGGTCTTCTCCCTCTCCAGCGTGGGATGCAACTTCAAATGCGACTTCTGCCAGAACTGGGAGCTCTCCCAGAGCAGGCTGGGGGAGGTCTACTTCAGGGAGATGACACCCGGGGAGGCGGTGGAGGGGGCGGAGGAGACGGGATGCCTGGGCATAGCCTTCACCTACAACGAACCCTCCATCTGGTGGGAGTACTGTTATGACGTCAGCAGGCTGGCCAAGGAAAAGGGCCTGTACACGGTGCTGGTGACCAACGGGTACCTCAACCTCCCTGCCTGGGAAAAACTCTCCCCCTACCTGGACGCGGCCAACGTGGACGTGAAGGCCTTCACGGACCGCTTCTACCGAAAGTTCCCCGGCGTCCCCAGCCTCAAACCCGTGCTGGAGAGCTGTGAGTGGCTGGTGCAGAAGGGAAAGCACCTGGAGGTGACCTACCTCCTCATCCCTGGGGAGAACGATGATCCGGAGGAAATAAGGGGGTTCTGCCGCTGGGTTAGGGAGAGGCTCTCCCCTGATGTCCCCGTCCACTTCAGCAGGTTTTTCCCCCACTACAGGCTTCTGGACAGGGGCCCCACTCCCCTCAGGACCCTTGAGAGGGCCAGGGAGATAGCCAGGGAGGAGGGACTGGAATTCGTCTACCTGGGAAACGTGGCCCTGCCCGGGGCTGAGGACACCCTCTGCCCCTCCTGCGGGGAGCTGCTGGTTAAGAGGGCGGGCTTTACCGTCCTCGGCTACAGGCTGAAGGAGGGGAGGTGCCCGCGCTGCGGGAGGAAGATAAGGATGGTGGGGGAGTTCGGGGGAGGGTGATGGAGACCTACGATGTGGGAAGCCTCCCCGTGCCCGGAGACGAGAGGAGGCTGGAGGAGGGAAGGAGAAAGTATGCAAAGGAAGGGGGGGAGGAGGCGGAGTACTTCGAGCGCCTGGTGGTCTCCTCCTTCCTGGACAAGATCAGGTGCGGGATAGACCTCCCCAACTATCCCCAGTTCTCGGACATGATCTCAAGCTTCCTGGAGCCCCTGCGGGGGGTGAGGAGGAAGGGAGAGGGATACGTGCTGGAGGAGGAGCCCTCCCTCAGGCCGGGGGAGGAGGTCCTTCCGGAGGTGAGGGCCCTCCTGAGGAACTCGGGGGAGCTGGGGGAGGGAAGGATGAAGGTCTGCGTAACCGGTCCCTACACCCTGGCCTCCCTCTTCCCGGGATGGGACGAAAGCCTCTTCACCCTCCTCTCCAGGCCGCTGGCCGAGCTGGTGTCCCACAACCTTCCCCGGGGAAGGGGACTGAGGGTGGAGCTCCTCTCCCTCGATGAGCCCGTCTTCGGGGTGGACGATCCCAGACTGGACAGGGGATCGGAGGGAAGGGAGGTCCTGCTGAAGGCCTGGGAGGAGGTGCTGGGAGCGGCGAGGAGGAAAGGGGTGAGGACCTCCCTCCACCTGCACCGAACCTCGGATGGGCTGTTCTGGGAGCTGCAGAACCTGGAGGTGGTGGAGTCCCACGTGGACGATCCCCTCTATTCCTCCCCCGACACCCTCCGCCTGCTGGAGAGGAAGGACAAGTTCCTGAAGGTCAGCGTGGCCAGGACGGATTTCGACCTTCTGGTGGAGGGGAAGGTGGGAACGGGGGAGAAGGTGGGGGAGGTGTGGAGGGGAATAAGGGAGGGGAGGGTGAGGGCTGAGGAGTACCTGGAGGAGGAGGAGGAGATGGGCCTCAGGCTGAGGAAGGCGGTGGAGAAGTTCGGGGAGAGGGTGGTCTACGCAGGACCGGAGTGTGGTCTCAGGGGCTTCCCCACCTACGAGAGCGCCCTGGAGTGCCTGAGGAGGGTCGCCAGAGCCGCCAAACGCTGGTCGCCCTAGGCGGCCTCCACGGCCTCCCTCAGCTTCCTCAGCCCCAGCTCCGCCAGCTCCCTGGCCCTGGCCTCCGTCCTGGCCTCCGCAAAGCACCTGAAGATCGGCTCCGTCCCGGAGGGCCGGAGAAGGAGCCAGCCATCCTCCAGCTGCACCTTCAGGCCATCCGTCCTGTCCACCGGATAGGAGGAGAACTCCCTCTCCAGCCTTCCCAGGACCTTCCCCTTCAGTTCGTCGGGACAGGGGACCCTCTCCTTTATCTGGAAGTAGAGGGGAAGCGTAGCGTCGAATTCCGAGGTGCTCCTCCCGCTCTCCGCCAGCGCCTCCACGAACTTCAGGGAGGTGAAGATTCCCTCCCTGCACCTTGACCAGTCGAAGAACATCACCCCCCCATTCTCCTCCCCTCCCAGGTCCCCCCCGTTCCTCTTGAACTCTCCCACGATCTCCGGCTCCCCCACCCTGGTCCGCACCACCTCCCCTCCCAGCTCCCTGGCCACATCGTCTATCACGGAGCTGGTGGCCACGGGAGTGATGATCCTGGGCTTCCTCCTTCCCCTGAGGTAGTGCCTGGCCACCAGCGCGAAAACCCTGTCCCCCATCAGCACCCTTCCCCTTTCGTCCGCCACCACGGAGCGGTCCGCATCCCCGTCCAGGGCTATGCCCAGGTCCGCCCCCGTGGAGACCACCATGCGGGAGAGGAGGGTGAGGTTCTCGGGGAGGGGTTCCAGCTTTCTGGAGGGATAGGTCCCGTCCAGGTAGTCGTTCATGGAGATCACCTGCACGCCCAGCTCGGAGAGCAAACCCGGGACCACCAGGGAGCCCACGGCGTTCCCGCAGTCCACCACCACCTTGAGCCTCCTGTCCGGGGCCCTCACCCTCTTCAGCACCTCCTCCCGATAGGGCCCCAGGGCGTCCGCCTCCTCCACCCCACCTATCTCCCTCCACCCCACCTTCTTCAGCCTTCCCTCCTCCAGCATCCTCTCTATCTCCCCCTCCCTCTCCCTGGAAAAGCCGCTCCCGTCCTCCTCCCAGAACTTCACCCCGTTATACTCGGGAGGGTTGTGGGAGGCCGTGATCATCACCCCCGCCGAGCACCGGAAATACCTCACCCCGAAGGAGAGGACGGGGGTGGGGACCAGGCCAAACCTTAGCACGCTGCAACCCCCGCTGGTGAGGCCGGCGATCACGGCCTGTTCCAGCATCTCCGAGGAGGTGCGGTTGTCCCTGCCCACCGCCACCTCTCCCTCGTTGCCCAGGTGGGTGGCCAGGGCCAGGCCCAGCCTGTAGGCCAGCTCCGGGGTCAGCTCCACGTTGGCCACCCCCCTCACCCCGAAGGTCCCGAAGAGCCTGGGCATCAGTAAGGATGGGAAATCCCCCTTAAAGCTTCGTCCGGGCTAGCCCAGACCCCTGACGGCCCTCACGAACTCCCTCATGAGCCCCTCCTCCTTCACCCCCGGGGAGCGCTCTATCCCGCTGGAGACATCCACCCCGTCCGGCCTCACCTCCTCCACCGCCCTCCTGACGTTCCGGGGATTGAGGCCCCCCGCCAAAAACACCGGCCTCTCCAGGGCTTCCCTGATCCTCCTGCTCACCGACCAGTCGTGGGTCCTGCCCGTCCCCCCTCCCAGCGGACCCTCCGTGTCCAGGAGCACGTAGTCCCCCACCCTCTCCGCCTCCCTGGCCCTAAGGAGGAGGGACGACTCGGAGGGGGAGGGAGGGATGGGAACCGTCACCATGAGCTCCGCCCCGGGCCTCCTAAGCCTGGAGAGGGGGAAGAGGGGATTAACCTGGATCACCTCGGGCTCCAGCTCCCGGTAGACCCTCTCCACCTCCTCCGGGTTCTCGGGCCTCAGCACCACCACCCTCTTGATCCCCGAGCGGACGCGATCGAAGAGCTTCCTGGCCTCCTCCACCGAGACCCGTCTGGGTGAAGAGGGAACCAGGTTGATCCCTATGAAGTCCACGCCCAGCTCGCAGGCCTTTTCCACATCCTCAGGCCGGGTGAAACCGCACATCTTTATCCTGATCCCCATCTTCCCTCCTCGGGCGGGCGGGACTTAAGACGTTCCTGGTGGCCTCCTTCAGGGCCCCCAGGAACTCCGCGATCCTGGGAAGGGCAAGCTCCGGCTCCTCCAGGCTCTCCGCGTAAATCCTGGCTATGGCGCTCCCCACCGCGCACCCGTCCGCCCCCGCCCTCAGGAGGAGCCTCACCTGCTCGGGGCGGGAGATCCCGAAGCCGGCCAGGAGGGGGAGATCGGTGATTCCCCTCACCCTCCTCAGCAACTCCAGGGCGAAAGGCTCCACCTCCTCCCTCGCCCCCGTCACCCCCTCCACCCCTATGACGTAGAGGAAACCGGATGCCCTCTCCACGATCCTACCCAGTCTCCTCTCGCTGGTGGTGGGGGCCACCTGAAGGATCAGGTGCAATCCCTCCCTCCTGCATTCCTCCAGCAGCTCCCCCGCCTCTTCCACCGGCAGATCGGGAACCAGCAGGGCCTGAACCCCCGCCCTCCTGGCCTGCCCGCAGAACTCCCTCAGCCCCCTGGAGAAGATCACGTTATAGTAGGTGGTGAGGACCACGGGAAGCCTCAGCCCCTCCTCCCTCAGCCTCCTCACGCCCCTCAGGCAGTCCTCGGGGGTCACCCCGGCGGAAAGGGCCCTTTCGCAGGCTTCCACGAAGGTGGGACCGTCCGCCACGGGATCCGAGAAGGGGATTCCCACCTCCAGCAAATCCGCCCTCTCGGCCAGCGTTCTGAGGAGTCTTAAGGAAAAGGAGGGAGAGGGATCCCCGAAGTAAACGTGGGGCATGAGGGCTCCCTCCCCTCTCCTCCTCAGCTCCCTCAGGGTGACCTCAAGCTCCATAGAAGTACCTCATCAGGGTTTCCAGGTCCTTGTCCCCCCTGCCCGAGAAGTTGATCACCACCACCTCCCCCCTGTCGAACTCCTCCGGGTGATGCAGGAGGAAGGCCAGGGCGTGGGCGGTCTCCAGAGCGGGGAGGAGGCCCTCCCTCCTGCAGGTGATCCTGACGGCCTCGAAGACCTCCCGGTCAAAGGCGTAAACGGGCTTGACCCGGCCCTTCTCGCACAGGTAAGAGATCTCCGGACCCCTTCCGGGGTAATTCAGACCCGCCGCCCTGGTCCTTGAGGGCTTGACCTGCCCGTGCTCGTCCTGAAGGAGCTGCATGAGGGCCCCGTGCAGCACCCCAGGCCTTCCCAGCTGGAAGGCCGCCGCGCTGTTATCCGCCTCCAGGCTCTCCCCTCCCCCTTCCACGAAGTAAAGCCTGACCTGCTCGTCCTCCAGGAAGGGTCTGAAGGCCCCCAGGGCATTGCTGCCCCCGCTCCCGCAAGCTATGATGGCATCGGGCAGCCTCCCCTCCCTCTCCAGGATCTGCTCCCTCAGTTCCCTCCCTATCACGCTCTGGAAGGTGGCCACGATCTCGGGGAAGGGATGGGGCCCCACGGTGGAGCCCATGAGGTAGTGGGTGGTCCTGCTGGACCTGGCCCATTCCCGCAGGGTGTCGGAGACGGCATCCTTCAGCACCCCCGAGCCCGTCCTGACGGGCGTGACCTTGGCCCCCAGCAGCAGCATGCGCTTCACGTTGCTGGCCTGCCTCTCCATGTCCCTTACCCCCATGAAGATCTCCACCTCCATGCCCACCACGTTTCCCGCCATGGCCGTGGCCAGGCCGTGCTGACCCGCGGCGGTCTCCGTGATGAGCCTGCTCTTGCCCATTCGCTTGGCCAGCAGGGCCTGTCCCAGGGTGTTGTTGAGCTTGTGGGAACCCCCCGTGACCAAATCCTCCCTCTTCAGGTAAACCCTGCAGCCGGTCAGCTCGCTAAGTCCCCTGGCGTGATAAAGGGGGGTGGGCCGGCCGGCGTAGTCCCTGAGGAGGACTCCCAGCTCCCGCTGGAAGTCGGGGGAGGGATAGAGGCGCTCGAAGGCCTCCTCCAGCTCCTCCAGCGCCTGCACCAGTACCTCGCTCACGTACCTTCCCCCGAAGCGTCCGAACCTCCCCTTCACGGCCATGCCCTCACCAGCTCCCCCACCTTCTCCTCCACCCTCTCCGCCCTCATGAGGGAGGTTCCAACCAGCACCGCGTGGGCCCCCGCCCTCAGCATCCTCCTCACCTGCTCGGGGGTCTCAATTCCACTCTCGCTCACCAGCGTCACTCCGGGGGGAACCAGGGGGGCGAGCCTTTCCGTCCGCGACAGATCCACCTCCAGGGTGTTCAGGTCCCTGTTGTTTATCCCTATCAGCCTGGCCCCGGCCGAGAGCGCCAGCTCCATTTCCTCCTCGTCCGTCACCTCCACCAGAGCCTCCATCCCCTCCTCCTCCGCCCTGCGGAGAAAGGAGGGGAGCCTCCTCCCCAGCACCGCCACCAGGAGGAGGATGGCATCGGCGCCAAGCCTGGAGGCCTCCTCGATCTGGTAGGGGTCCAGCACGAAATCCTTGCAAAGGAGGGGAACGGGAAGGTCGGAGAGCTCCCTCAGGAAGCCTGGGTCCCCCCCGAAGTACCTGGGCTCGGTGAGGACGGAGAGGGCCACGGCCCCTCCCCTCACCATGGCCTCCGCCAGCCTCCTCCTCTCCTCCGGGTGGCGGAGCCTTCCGGCGGAGGGGGAGGAGAGCTTCAGCTCCCCTATCACCGGAGCCCCCCTCGCCCCCCTTATCGCCCCGATCAGGCTCCGCTTGGGCCTGGGAGGGAGGAGGCCGTGGAAAGGCCTTTCCCTCTTCCTCCTCTCCACCTCCCTTTCCACCTCGGGCAGGATTCCCTTCAGGAAGCTCATCTCCCCAGCTCCTCCAGCCTCCCAGGATCTCCGCCCGTAGCCCTCACGAACTCCCTCAGCTTCTCCAGGGCCCTGCCGGAATCCAGGGCCTCAGCCGCCCTCTCCATTCCCTCCCTGAGATCGGAGGCTTTTCCCCCCACCAGGAGGGCGGCCGCCGCGTTCACCAGCACCACCTCCCTCCTCGCCCCCCTGTCCTCCCCGGAGAGGATCTTCACCAGGATCCTGGCGTTCTCCACGGCATCCCCTCCCGCCAGCTCCTCCGGTCTGGCCCTCCTCACCCCCAGCTCCTCGGGCCTCAGGACGTGGCTGACCACCTCCCCCTCCACCAGCTCCGAGACCCTGGTCTCTCCCAGCGTGGAGAGCTCGTCCAGTCCATCCCTCCCGTAGACCACCAGCGCCCGCTCGCACCCCAGCCTCCCCAGCACCCTGGCCAGCTTCTCGGTCAGGTCCTCCTCGAAGACCCCCACCACCTGCCCCTTCGCCCCAGCCGGGTTGGTGAGGGGTCCCAGCAGGTTGAAGACCGTGCGTATCCCCATTTCCCTCCTCACGGGAGCGGCATGCCTCATGGCGGGATGGAAGAGGGGGGCGAACATGAAACCCACCCCCACCTCCTCGAGGCATCGCTGAACCCGTTCCGGGGGAAGCTCTATCACCGCCCCCAGCGCCTCCAGCACATCCGCACTTCCCGCCCTGCTGGTGACGGAGCGGTTACCGTGCTTGGCCACGGGCACCCCCGCCCCCGCCGCCACGAACGCGGCGGCGGTGCTTATGTTGAAGGTCTTTATCCTGTCCCCACCCGTCCCGCAGGTGTCCACCAGCCTTCCCCCCACCCTGGGCCTTATCCTGAGGGAGTGCTCCCTCATCACCCGGGCGAAGGCCGAGAGCTCCTCCACCGTCTCCCCCTTCATCCTCAGGGCGGTCAGGAAGGAGGCCATCAGCGCGGGCGGGGCCTGCCCGGACATCAGGTAACCCATCGCCTCCTCCGCCTCCTCCTCCCGCAGGTCCCTACCCTCCACCACCTTCTCCAGCGCGGAGCGCAGGGGATTCACCCCACCACCTCCAGGAAGTTCCTGAGGATGGTCTTCCCGTGCTCCGTGAGGATGGACTCCGGGTGGAACTGGAGGCCGAAGACGGGAAAGCGGACGTGCCTCAGGCCCATGAGTTCCCTCAGCTCGTCGTCCGTCCAGGCAATGGGGCGGAGCTCGGGCGGAAGGCTCTCCACCGCCAGGGAGTGGTAGCGGGTGGCCTCGAAGGGGTTGGGCACCCCCCTGAAGAGCTCACTCCCATCGTGCCTTATCCGGGAGGTCTTCCCATGCACGATCCTCTTGGCCCTCCCTATCCTTCCGCCGAAGGCCTGAGCGATCACCTGATGCCCCAGACACACCCCCAGGATGGGCAGCTCCCGGTGGAACCTCCTCACCACCTCCAGCGAGATTCCCGCCTCCGAAGGGGTCTTGGGCCCGGGGGAGATCACCAGGGCTTCGGGCCTCGCCCTCCTCACCTCCTCCAGGGAGGAGCGGTTGGTGAGCACCACGGGCTCTGCCCCCAGCTCTCCCAGGTACTGCACCAGGTTGTAAACGAAGGAGTCCAGGTTGTCTATGACCACCACCCTCAGCCTCCCACCCCCGCCGCCCGCAGAAGGGCCCTTGCCTTGTTCCTGGTCTCCAGGTATTCCTTCCACCCCCTGGAGTCCGCCACCACCCCCGCCCCCACCTGCACGTACCCCTTCCCCCCCTCCACCACCAGCGTCCGGATGGTGATGGCGAAGTCCGCCGTCCCCGGGTCGCCCGCGGAGGAGGGGGGACCGAAGACCCCCACCGCCCCGGCGTAAATTCCCCTCCTGGTGGGCTCCAGCTCCTCGATGATCTCCATGGCCCTCAGCTTGGGGGCCCCGGTGACCGTCCCGGCGGGAAAGGTGGCCCTGAAGGCGTCCAGGGCATCCCTGTCGGGACGGAGGCGCCCCACCACGTGGGAAACCAGGTGTTGCACGTGGCTGTACTTCTCCACCTTCATGAACTCGGTCACCCTCACGGACCCGAACTCCGAGACCTTCCCCACGTCGTTCCTGGCCAGGTCCACCAGCATCACGTGCTCGGCCCTCTCCTTCTCATCGGATCTGAGTTCCTCCTCCAGCCTCTCATCCTCCTTTCCCTCCCCCCTCCGCCTGGTCCCGGCGATGGGCCTCACACTCACCTCCCTTCCCTCCACCCTCACCTGCAGCTCCGGGCTCGATCCCACCACCGTGCGCCCGGGAAAGTCGAGCATGAAGAGGTAGGGGGAGGGATTCAGCTCCCTCAGCCTGAAGTAGAAGGGCTCGGGAGGGGGAGGGGGACAAAGCTCCATCCTCCTGGAAAGGACCACCTGAATGGCGTCCCCCTGCAGGATGTACCTGCGGGCCTCCTCCACCCTCCTCTCGAACTCCCTCCTGCTCAGGTTGCTCCTCACCCTGCTTCCCCCCAGTTCCCCCTCCGGCTCCCTCCCCCTCACCTCCTCCATCTCCCGCAGGATCCTTTCCGCCCCTTCCCCCTCCTCGCCCGGGAGCAGGTTCACCGCGTAGGTCCTCTCCCCCCTCACCCTGTCAAAGACCACCACCCTCTCTGGGAGGATGAACTCCAGCTCCGGCTCCCTCAGGTCGTCCGCCGCCCGGTTGCCCAGCTCCACCTGATACCGCGCGTAGTCGTAGCCCACATAGCCCACCACCGGACGCAGGTACCTGTTCCCGGGAGGGGAGCCCGTGAACATCTTTTCCCTCAGAAGCTCCAGCGGATCCCCCCTCACCCTTCCCTCCTCCACCGGCTCTCCTCTCCTCCAGAGCCTGAAGCATCCGTCCTTCACCACCAGGTGGAGCAGGGGGGAGTACCCCACTACGGAGTACCTGGCCAGCTCCCCAGGTCCCTCCGCCGACTCCAGCAGGAAGGAGGGTCCCAGCTTCCCCCTTATCCCCAGGTAGAAACGGGCGGGGTCCAGATATCCCCTCCTGCGCAGCAGGACGGTTCTTCCCGCTTCCATCTTCCCTCTTTGATTCATTGTACTTTTTAATGCTTTGTAGTACACTTTTGTACAAAATAGAATTAAGCAAAAGCCGGCCAGTTCGAGGGATGAGGCTCCTCCTGGAACGCCCCGGTCCTTTCCTTACAGGGAGGATACTGGAAAGGCCCAACCGCTTCACCCTGCTGATCGAGACGGACCGGGGGGTGGAGAGGGTCCACCTGCCCGATCCGGGGGCCCTCGGGACGGTGCTGGCCCCGAGGAGAAAGGTGATCTGCGAAAGGAGGGAGGGAACCGGGAGGAAGACCCGTCTCACCGCCCTGGCCGTGAGGGTGGGAGGGATCTACGTCATGGTGGACTCCTCCCTGGCCAACCCCCTCTTCGCCAGGGCCCTGGAGGGGGGACTCCTTCCAGAGCTCAGGGGCCACCGGATCCTCTTCCGGGAGAAGGAGGTGAAGGGAGGAAGGCTGGACTTCGTGCTGGAAGGGGCCGGCGGGGAGAGGAGCTACGTGGAGGTGAAGTCCTGCACCCATGTGGAGGGGGGTGTGGCGAAGTTTCCGGACAGGCCCACGGAGAGGGGGAGGAGGCACCTTAGGCTCCTCCGCGGACTCTCCAGGAGGGGGAAGAGAACCTGCCTCTTCTTCGTGGTCCAGAGGCCCGATGCTAGGATCCTGAGGCCCTTCAGGGAGGTGGACCCGGAGTTCTCGAGGGAACTCAGGAAGGCGGAGGAGGAGGGGGTCCTCCTCGGGGCCTTCTCCATCCGCTTCCTGCCTCCCCGCCTCTACTTCTGGCGGAGGGTGAGGGTGGAAACGTTGCCCCCTTAAAAGGGGGGTTCTCCCCCAACCCCCCGATGGACGAGAGGGGGGCCATGGACATCCCCATCAAGCTGGTGATAGCCCTGGCCGTGGGAGCCATCTCCATGGGGGTCCTCACCCAGTTCGTCAGCACCTCCCAGAGGATGATGTGGAGGGATCTGAGGGTGCTCCTCTCCTACAAGGGAGGAGGGTCCCTCCAGGTGAGCGTCTTCGACGGGGAAACGGGGCAGCCGCTCAGCGGGGCCACCGTGGAGGTGAGGTATCCGGGAGGAATGAAGATGCACACGCTGGGCTCCAGCAGCTATACCTTCTCCCTTCCCAAGAGCGGGACCCCCTACCTCGCCACCGTGAGGGTGACCCATCCAGGCTACCTACCCTGGGAGGGTCAGGTGGCCATCGAGTAAACGATGGAGTCCTTTCCGCTCGTGCTTCTCCTTGGCCTCCTCCTCTCCCTCTCCACCCTTTCCCTGGGATTGGCGGGGGTGGAGAGGCTCAGGAGGATGGAGGAGAGGGAAAGGGCCCTCCAGCAGCTCCGCCTCTTCCTGGACGAAGTGAGGGCCCTCTCCTTCTCCCACCGGGGTAGCGAGAGGGAGGTGGAGCTTCGGCTGGGGAGGGGGGAGCTTCTGGTGCTGGGGGAAAGGGTGGAGGTCTGGCTGGAGGGGGAGAAGGTGGGGGAGGGAATCTCCACCCTACCCCTTCTTCCCTCCCCCTTCTCCCTGAGGGAGGGAAGGTACCTGCTCAGGCTGGAAGGGAAACACGTCCTGATCCTCCCCGTTTCCCGTTCTTAAGGGGGAGGGACCCAAGTCGGGAGAATGGGCAGCCTCAGTCTTTTCCTCTCCGCCAAGACCGCCGCCGCCCTCGCCTCCATGCTCCTGTTCGCCAGCTGCCTCCAGCTCTCCTCCCGCCTGCTCCTGGAGGGGAGGAAGGAGGAGGAAAGAGGGGCCGCCCTCATGGTGATCGAGATGCTGGAACTCTCCACCTCCCTTCCCGCGGGCAGCAGGATAGAGGTGCTGCTCCCCCCGCTGGGAAGGGATCTCCTGCTCAGGGGTGAATGGAGGGGGAGCCAGCTGGTGGAGGTACGGACCGGAGGAGACCTGCTGGCATCCTCTCTCTTATCCCTTCCGGTGGAGGGTGGATCCTTCGAGGTCCCCCTGTCCGGGGCTGGAAGGCTTCTGGTGATCAGGGGAGAAAACCTCCTGCTCCTGGAGGGAGGGTGAGTCCACGGAGGACCTCTACGCCTGGCCGGTGGTGCTCCTCCTGCTCTCCCTCTTCCTGCACTCCCTCTCTTCCTTCCGTGAGAAGGAATGGGAGACGGGAGAGGCCGTAAGGATAACGGAGAGGACCCTCTCCCTCCTCTGCAGGGAGCCCGGTCTGCTGGAGAACCTGGAGCCGGGGGGAAAGTGGAGGGTGTGGAGGGGGGAGGAGCTGCTGGCGGGAGGGGAAAAACCGGGAGGAAGCGGGACGGTGGTGCTGCCCGCTGCCCTGCGGAGGGGCCTCTCGGCGGAGCTGGTGGAGGTGGAGGCCTGGGAGTGAGGGGCATGGGCGCCCTACCGGACCTGCTGCTCTTCTCCCTCCTCGTCTCCGCCGCCTGCCTTTCCCTGTACCTACCGCCATCCTCCGGGGAGGAGAGGGTGGCCTCCTCCTTCGGCCAGCACCTCATGCTCGCCCTCCAGTCCGTCACGCTGGACTCCCTGACCCCAGAAGCAGGTGGACTTCGGTACAAGACGGTGATGGGGGAGCTGGTGGAAGAGGGGGTGCTGGGGAGGGAGGAGGTGGGGAAGGAACTGGAGAACGCCCTCAGGGAGCTGTGCGGTGGCAGGTGGAGCTGTACCCTCCGGGTGGAGGTGCTGAGGCCCTGGGGCCGGACCCCCCTGCTGGAACTCTCCACGGGAAAAGGAAGTAGAAGGGTTTACTCCACCGTCCTTCACCGCACCCTCCCCCCTCCCGAGGTGGGCAGGCTGGAGGTGAGGATGGAGCTGTGGTCTCCCTGAGAGGTTTCTTCCCCCTCACCGCCTCGGGCCTCCTCCTGCTCCTCCTCTCCCTCTCGCTTTCCTTCCAGGCCCTCAGGATAAACCGCCTCCGCTCCTCTCTTTACGCCCAGGAGATCGGCCTGCGGGAACTCGTGCTGGTGGGGGTGAACGCCAAGAATGACCTCAGGGACCTGTGCAGGTACGCCACCTACCAGGCCCTCTGGAAGGTGGGCCTCCAGGCCTCCTCCTATCGGAGCGATGGAGAAAGGGTGGAGGCGGTGGAAAACCTGGCCAGGGATCTCTTCTCCTCCCGGCTTTCCCTCCTCCCCTCCCTCTACTCCGAGGCCGATCCGCGCCTCTCCCTCCTCCCCGGGAAGGAGATCGGGTTCCACCTCTTTCCTGCCGAGAACGGTTTCTGCCTTTTGAGGGTGGAGATGCCAGGAGCGGAACTCCTGGTGAGCTCCCACGACGGCTCCGCCAGGCTTCGCTTTCCCCTGGAGGAGCTGGAGGTCTTCATCGACTCCAGGTTCTTCCTCCTTCAGGAGAGAATGAACCTCTTCGTGAGCCGCCTGGCGAGGATAGAGGAAGAATGGAGGAACGCCCAGTACCTCTCCGCCTGGGGGCAGGCCCTCTCCCTGGGCAGGGTGGAGCTCTCCCCCTCCTTCGCGGAAGGGAGCCTCTTGGCGGCCTGGGCCTCCGAGGAGCTCAGGACCTTCGACTCCTTCGACTACTCCCATCCCCTGCGGGAGATCCTCTCCCCCCTTACCGAGGACCGGAGGGAGGTCCTCCGGCTGCTGGAGGGGATGAAGGAGAAGGCCCGTGTCCTCCGTCGGGGGGAGGAGAACGGGGAAAAGGTGCTGGGGGCCCTGGAGGAAGACTTTGAAAGGCTCAGGGGACGGGTGGAGAGTTCCCGGGATCCCCTGGTGGGAAGCCTTTCCGCTTCCTTCCTGCCGAGGCTGCGCTCCAGCCTTTCAGGGGTTTCTTCCGAGAATGGCGAGGACGCACTAGACTCCCTCCGCCTTCTCCTGCAAGGGGCCGCGGAGGAGTTCGGGAGGCTGGTGGGTCCCTCAGGACCCTACCCCGAAGTCCTTCCGCCCCCCGTGAGGGGGAAGCTTGGTCTCTCCGTCCTCAGGGAGCTGAAGGTGAGGGAGGTGAGGTTTCGAAGGGAGGACCCCTCGGGCCTTCTGGGCCTTTCTTCCGCCACCCCTCTTTTTCTTCCCTATCTGGGGGTGAGGGTCTGGTGGGCCCAGTGGAAAACCGAGCTTTTGCTGGAGCGGGAGCCCGTCGAGGAAATCTCCGACTTCTCCCATCCCACCCTCCTCCTCCCGGGCCTTTCCTCCCGTCTCCCCCTCTCCTACCGCTTCACGATTCCCAGGCTGAGGTTCGAGACCAGGGTGGTGGTCTTCAGCCCCTGGCCCTTCTCCGTCCTCGAAGCTCCCTTTTGAGGGAGTCCAGCTCCTGGAGGAGGAGCTTGAAGCGGGTGTCCAGCTCCCTGAGCAGGAGGCCCAGCTCCGGCTTGAGGAGGCGTAGGAGCTCCCCGGCCAGGTGGGAGGGCCTGGCCTCCAGTCCGCTCTCCTCGAACTCCGCCCTCAGGTGTTCCAGGAGGAGGCTCACCTCCTCCCCGAAGACCCCCGCCCCCGCCAGCACCTCGTAGATCTCCTCCCGGGAGAAGCCCATCCTGAGCATGGACCTTATAAGATCCGAGATCCCCACCCCCTTCATCGGAGGTCTAAGAGGGGAGGGATCGGAAAAAGGGAAAACGGCTCGTAAGCATTTTATCGGCTAAGGGCTATGATATTTGGAAGCGGGGTGGGGCAGCGTGGAGTGCCCGCCGGGCTCATAACCCGGAGGTCGGAGGTTCAAGTCCTCCCCCCGCTACCA
>CAZDZG010000019.1:0-9779 GCA_964509845.1 Hadarchaeota archaeon (SeqCode)
GCCAGGGTTAAGCTGATAGAGGATGGGACCACGGAGGTCCTGAGCCTGGAGGGAGCGGGGGACCTCATAAGAAACTACTGAATCGGAAAAAGGATTTATCCCGCTCTGACCTTCTCTTCTGAGTTCTTGCCCGGTTGGAAAGAAAATAGGGAGGGGTGGGCGAACGCCCTGCTCATAGGCCTGGCTCTGCTGAGCGTAGGGATGCTTTTCTATGAGCTGGACCATCCGCAGGTGGCCCCCCTAACGACCACCGCGGACTTCTTCATCGCCCTGGTCTTCCTCGCGGAATACGTGGGCTCGATCCTCCGGGCGAAAAGGAGGGCGAGGTACGCCCTCACCCACTGGTACGACCTGCTTTCCTCCATACCCGTCCCCTTCGCAGCGGTCCGCCTCTTCAGGGTGATAAGGGTGATCAGAATGGTAAGGCTCTTCAGGATCCTGAAGCTGATAAGGGCCCTTTCCTTCCTGGAGGAGAGCAGGCTGGGACACGTGGCCGTGAGCTTTCTCCTGATCTGGCTACTGGGGGGAATGGGCTTCCACCTCCTAGAGTACGGCCAGAACCCCAACCTGAAAGGCTCCCTGGACGCCCTGTACTGGGCCTTCACCACCCTCACCACCGTGGGCTTCGGGGACATCGTGGCGGTGACCACGGGAGGGAGGATCCTCACCATGGGGCTCATGGCGAGCGGGATAGGGGTCTACGGGGCACTGGCGGGCCTGCTCGCGGCCTACCTCGTCAGGGGGCCCAAGGAGTCCGAGCCTGACCTGAACGAGAGGCTGAAGAGGGTGGAGAGAAAGCTGGAGGAGCTCAGTCTAAGACTGGACGGCAACCTGAAAGGGGTTCAGCGAAGGGGCGGCCGGTAGCCCCTTCCCTCCAGCCATCTCCGGTACCGGTACATCCGGTGAAGCACCCTTCCCGCCTCCCTCACGGAACCGCACACGGCCAGGCCCTCCCTCTGAAAGCCCTTCCTCATTTCCTCCTCCGTGTCCCTGAAGTAGGAGGGAGGAACGGCCACCACCACGGGCTTCCCCCTCTCCTCCTGCACCCTCCTCCCCGCCGCCGCCACCCTCCTCACGAAGTCCTCAAGCCACTCGGGAGGGGTTTCCCTGTAGGCCCTGAACTCCTCCGCCTGTATCTCCACGATCAGGGAGTGCACCGAGGGGTGGGAGGCCACAGCCAGCAGGACCTCGTCTAGGAAGCCCCTAGCGTAGGCGGGCCAGATGTCCAGGGGGTTGCTGAGGCTGGTTCCCGCCCTCCTGAGCCTTTCCAGGGCCTCCATGCCCCCTTCCAGCGCCGGCACCTTCAGGCCCTCCTCCACCAGGGCATCCGTCTCCACCACGCTCGTCCCTCCCGAGACCGTGGTCACCACCACTCCGGTCCCAGAGGGGAGGGGGGAGCGGAGGAGGGCGGAGATGAGGTCAGCCATCTCCGTGAAGCTGCTAACCTCCATCGCACCCGCCTGCTCCAGAAAGCCCGACCAGATCTCTCCCACTCCCGCCAGCGAGCCGGTGTGGGAGGAGGCCGCCCTTCCCCCTTCCTCCGTCCTTCCCCCCTTGAGCACCACCACAGGTTTCTTCACGCTCACCTCCTCCATCACCCTCCTCAGTTCCCTCCCCCTCCCCCTTCTCAGACCCTCCAGGTACATCCCCACCACCCTCGTCTCCGGATCCTCCCCCAGGTAGCGTAGGAAATCCACCGCGTCCAGGTCCACCCCGTTCCCGTAGCTGATCACCTTGCTGAACCCGAACCCCCTGATCACCCCCGCGTAGATGAAGTTGACCGCCTGCCCCCCGCTCTGGGAGATGAAGCCCACCTCCCCCGGCTCCGAGGGCTGGTGGTAGGCGAAACGCAGGAAGGAGGTGGGGCAGTAAACGCCCATGCAATTCGGACCTATGATTCTGACCTTTCCCTCCGCCGCCCTCAGCAGCTCCTCCTCCAGCTCCCTCTCCCCCGCCTCTCCGAAACCAGAGCTGAAAACGTGGGCCACCCTCACTCCCTTCTTCACGCACTGGCGCAGGATCTCGGGCACCAGGCGGGCGGGAACGGCCACCAGTACATAGTCCACCGGCTCCTCCACCTCCAGCAGGGAAGAATAACAGCGGAGGCCGAAAAGCTCCTGCCGGTTGGGGTTTACTAGGAAGACCTTGCCCCCGGCCTCCAGCATGGGAAGGATGAAGTGGTCGAGAGCAGGCGTGGCACCCACCACCGCCACCGAGCGGGGATGGAAGATGGCGTCCAGCTCCTCGAAGGTGATCATCAAAAGAGAAGGGGAGAGAGTTTATAACCGCTCCTTCTTCCTGACCCTCCTCTCCTTGAGCTCCTTGTATTCCTTCCACCCCTCCAGGTTCTTCATCTCCAGGTACCTCTTCAGGATCCTCTCCGCCATCCTCATCCTTTTAGGAGAGACCACAAAAAAAGCCTCACTCCACCTCCCAGGTGGCCACCACGTCCACCCCCGTCCCCAGCAGGTTCCTGACCAGCACCTCCCCCACCCTCACTGGTCTCTCCACCTCCAGTTCCGCCAGAACCCTGGAGGCCTCCAGCAATTTCTCCCTGGGTATGGGACCCGTGCTTCTCACCGGTACCACCCCCCCTCCCCTCACCCTCACCACCGTGAAAAAATCCCGAAGGGGGGACTCCACCTCCCTTCTCACATACTCCTCCCCGGCCCCGCACTCCAGCCCCTCCCAAGCCACCGCCTTCCCGCCCTCCACCTGCACCCTGGCCCTGCACCCCACCGGACAGACAATGCAGGTAAGCTCCCTGATCTCCATTCCCTCACCTCTCCAACGGAAGCCCCTCCACCCTCACGGGCACCTTCTCCCCCAGCCCCTCCACCTCCTCCCTCCCCAGCCTGAGGACCACCATCTCCGGGGGCCTCACCGCCTTTCTGGGAAAGGACCTCTCCCCCACCTTCACCCTGACCTCCCTCAGGGGCCTGCTCACCCTCAGGTACAAACTAACCGGCCCCTCCCCCGTTATCCTCTGAGGGACCACCAGCCTCACGTTTTCCCCGGGCTCCACCTCCCTCACTCTGCGGGGAGGCGGAAGCTCCCCCCTGAGATACCTGGCCGCCGCCTCGCCCGCCCTTTCCCCGGTCAAGGTCACGTGATCCACCAGGTCGAAGACCGTGACCGCGTTCCCGCAGGCGAAGATCCCCTCCAGCGAGGTGCGCATGAACTCATCCACCACCGGCCCTCCCGTCCTCTCGTCCAGCCGGATGCCGGCCCCCTCCGAGAGCTCGTTTTCCGGTATCAGCCCCACCGACAGGATCAGGGTATCGCACGGTATTCTCTTCTCCGTTCCGGGCACCGGCCTCCCCCCCTCATCCACCTCCGCCACCGTCACCCCCTCCACCCTTTCCCTTCCGTGGATGTAGGTCACCGTGCTGCGGAGGAGGAGGGGGATGCCGAAGTCCTCCAGACACTGAACCACGTTTCTGGTAAGCCCGCCCGGGTAGGGGAGCTGCTCCACCACCGCCCTTACCCTGATTCCCTCCATCACAAACCTCCTGGCCATGATGAGCCCCACGTCTCCCGACCCCAGGATCACCACCTCCCTTCCGGGCAGGAGGCCCTCCACGTCCAGGAGCCTCTGGGCCGTTCCCGCCGTGAAGATTCCCGCAGGCCTCCCCCCCGGGATGAGGAGGGAGCCTCTGGGTCTCTCCCTGCACCCCATGGCCAGAACCACCGCCCCAGCCCTGAGCCTCAGGAGACCATCGTAAGCATTCACCGCTCTGACCTCCCTCTCCGGGGTTAGCTCCAGGACCATGGTCTCCAGCTTCAGGGTTATTCCCTCCTCCCTGGCCTTCCTCACGAAGCGGTGGATGTACTCCGGCCCGGTCAGGTTCTCCCCGAAGTAGTGTAGGCCGAAGCCCGTGTGGATGCACTGGGGAAGGATCCCGCCCGGCCTTTCGTTCCTGTCCAGCACCCAAACTTCCCTTATTCCTTCCTTCTTGGCCCTCAGGGCGGCCGCCAGACCCGCCGCCCCTCCCCCCACCACCACCAGCTCCACTTCCCTCTCCACCTCAGCCCCCCAGGAAGGTCTCCTTGATCCTGCCCAGCACCACCCTGCTCCTTCCCCCTTTCTTGGTGATCTCCTCCACCGGTCTTCCCAGCTCCCGGGAGAGGATGCGAAGGAGGTGTGGGGTGCAGAAGCCCCCCTGGCACCTTCCCATCCCCGCCCTGGTTCTGAACTTCACCCCATCGAGCGTGGTGGCCCCTCTTCTGATGGCCTCCACCACCTCCCCCTCCGTGACGTGCTCGCACCTGCAAATCACGTGTCCGTACCGCCTGTCCCTGGCCAGCAGCTCCATCCTTTCCCTCTCCCCCAGCTCCTTGAACCTGGGAATGGCCCTACGCCTGGGGTTGAAGGAGGGCTTTTCCCTGAGCACCAGTCCCTCTTCCCTCAGGAGCTCCACCACCCTCTTGGCTATGGCGGGGGCGGCCGTGATTCCAGGGGACTGAATGCCCGCCACGTTCACCAGGCCCCTCACCCGCCTGGAGGGCGCGATATGGAAGTCCTCCGTGTAAGTGGCCGCCCTCACCCCCGCATAGGCCGTAATCACGTCCGACCTGCGGATGGAGGGCAGGAGGGGGCTGAACCTCTCCCAGACCTTCTCTATTCCCTCCCTGCTGGTGTCGGTGTCCTCCTTGTAAGGCACCTCCTGGGCGGTGGGTCCCCAGAGAAGGTTGCCGTCCACCGTGAGGGAAATCCCCCCGCCCTTGGTGTGGGGATCCTCCTTCAGCTCCGCGGGAGCCAGGTTGTGCAGGCAGGCCCCCGCCCTCTTCCAGTCCACCACCAGCATCTCCCCCTTTCTGGGGTGGATGGTGAACTCGGGCGACCCCGCCATCTCCGCCACCTCATCGGCATAGAGGCCGGCCGCGTTCACCAGGAAGGAACAGAAGATCTCCCCCCTGTCGGTGATTACCCCTTTCACCCTCCCCCCCTCCACCCTCACGCCCACCACCTCCGTGCCCAGCAGAAGCCTCACCCCGTTGGCCACGGCATTCTCCACCAGCGCCACCGTCACGGCGTAGGGGGCCACCACCCCGTAGGTGGGGAAAAAGAGGGCCGCCACCGCCTCCTCCGGAAGGCCAGGCTCCATCCGGCGCAGTTCCTCCCTCCCCACCACCCTCACCGGACAGCCGTGCCTCCTCACGAGCTCGGCCACCTCCTCCAGGAAGGGCACCAGCTCCTCCTGCCTCACCACCGCCAGCAGCCCTGGCCTCCTGAGGGGAAAGTCCAGCTCCTCCGCCCACCGGTCGTACATGGCGTTCCCCTCCACGCACAGCCTGGCCTTCAGGGAGCTGGGATCGGCGTCCAGCCCCGCGAAGCCGTGGATCCAGGAGGCCCCCCCTTTGCTCTGCCCCCATCCCACATCCTCCTCCTTCTCCACCAGCGCCACCTCCAGCTCGTACCTGGAAAGCTCCCTGGCGATGGCCGCCCCCACAATGCCCGCCCCCACCACCACCACGTCCACCCTGCTGCCGTCCCAGGGTGCCTTCTCCTTGGGCTCCCTCCTCCTTTCCGGTCTGGGGAGGCCCCTGGGCCAGAGCCTGTTCACCACCCCCTTCACCCCTTCCAGTCCAGCCGCCAGATGTCCCAGCTCCACCACCTGCTCCCAGCTCTCCGTCTCCCCCTCCAGAAAGGCCGTGCCCTCCTCCACCCGGAGCCTGAGGGAGACCCCGGAGAAGGAGGGGTCCGCCCTCACCCTCTCCCAGAACTCCTCCACCCTCAACCCCTCACCCCAGCAGCTGGGAGAGCTCCAGCACCCTGAGTCCCTCCCTCTCCAGCACCCACTTGCAGGTGGGACAGGCCGTCACCACCTCGCAGCCCGTGCCCCTCAGCTCCTCCGCCCTCTTCCTGGAGACCCTCCTTGCCTCCTCCAGCGGATTCCCCCCTCCGCAGCAGACCGCCTCCTCCCTGGTCTTGGGGGGCTCCACCACCTCAAGGCCCAGGAGGCCCAGCAGCCGGCGGGGGGGATCGAAGAGGCCCCTCTTCCTCAGCGAGCAGGGATCGTGGTAGGCCACCCTACCGGAAAGGGAGGGGGGCCTGAGCCTTCCCCCCTCCACCAGCTCCAGCAGGAAGGTGGAGACATGCATCACCCTCACGCCCCCGAGCCTATCCGAGAGGAACTCGAAGCACCCCGGGCAGCTAAGGAGAAGGGTCCGGGCCCCCGAGGAGCTAAGGGCCCCTTCCAGCTCCGCCAGCCTTTTCCCTGCCTCCTCCTCATCCCCCATCCTGAAGGCCGGGAGTCCGCAGCAGTATCCCCGCAGCACGGTCGCTCTGATTCCCGCCCTTTCCAGCGAGGAGAGCGTGGAGGAGAGGATTTCCCTCTCCCTGAACTCCACCGTGCATCCGGGCAGGTAGGCAACCTCCCCCTTCCCCACCTCCCTCTCAGCCCTCTCTCCGAAAGGGTTGCCGAACTCCCTGAGGGAGGAGAGGCGGGAGCGCACCTCCGGGGGAAGCACCCCCTTCCTCACCGCCTCCTGCCTGGCGGGATGATAGAGGGAGGAGAGGTCGAAATCGAAGGGGCAGAAACGCCTGCAGGCCTGGCAGTCCAGGCACTGGTAAGGGGGACGGGCGTTCCCCTCCGTCCACGGCAGCACCCCCTCCAGGAGGAGGAGGGAGGTGAGGGACTTTCCCCTGGGGGAGGAGGACTCCGTCCCCGTTACCTCCTCCATGGGGCAGGCGAAGCGGCACATGTTGGGACAGAGGGAGCAGAGGAGGAGCTTATCCCTGAGCTCCATCTCCCCACCCCGCCTTTCCCGGATTGAGGAGGTTGCGGGGATCCAGCGTCCTCTTCAGCTCCCTGAGCACGGAGAGGAACTCGCCCAGCTCCTCCCCCATCCACCTGCTCCTGACCAGCCCCACCCCGTGGTGGTGGCTGATCGTTCCACCCCTTTCCAGCGTGAGCCTCATCACCCTCTCCCAGGCCTCCCAGTAGAAGGCCTCGGGATCGCTGGGGAAGCCGGCGAAGGTGAGATAGAGGCAGGTCCCCTCGGGGTAGAAGTGGCTGAAGTGCCCTGAGACATGCACCATTCCCTCCATTTCCTTCAGACTCTCCCTCACCCTGCGGTACAGCTCTTCCGCCCCGCTCCAGAGAACGGCCACCTCGATGGTGTCCACCACTCCCCCTCCCCTCAGCACCTCCTGGGCCAGGTGGACGTCGAAGCGGGTTTTGAGCCAGTGCCTGACCGGCTCCTCCCCCGCCCACCTTCCTCCCCTTCCCAGGCACTCCTCCCGCACGGCCTCCTCCTCCGCCTCCACCATCCTCCGGTCCCCCTCCAGCAGGAAGAGGGCCAGCACCCCTCCCTCCACCACCCCGCGGAAATAAAGCCCCACCTCTTCCTCGTCGTAGATCCTGAGCACGGCTGGCCTGAACCCCCTCCTCAGGATCCTCCTGGCCGCCTCCAGCGCCTCCCCCACCCCCCGGAAGAGGAAGGAAAGGAAGGAGCGCCTCTCGGGAAAGGGGAAGATGCGGAGGGTGGCCTCCGTCACTATCCCCAGCGTCCCCTCGCTTCCCAGCATCAGCTGCTCCAGCCTGGGCCCGGTGGCCGAACGCGGAACGGCCCTGGAGCGCACGATCCTGCCGTCGGGAAGGACCGCCTCCAGCCCCGCCACCAGATCCTCTATCTTACCGTATCGGGTGGAGAACTGCCCAGCCGCCCTGTGGGCTATCCATCCCCCCACGGTGGAAGAGGGAAGGGACTGGGGAATGTGTCCGCCCGTGTAACCCCTTCGGTTGAGCTCCTCCTCGTACCTCCATCCGTTCATCCCCGCCTGCACCCTGGCCAGGAGGTCCTCCTCCCTCACCTCCAGGAGCCTGTTCATCTTCTTCAGATCCACCACCAGCGCCCCCCTGCAGGGGAGAGCCCCTCCCACCACCCCCGTTCCTCCCCCGTAGGGCACCACCGGAACCCCGTGGAGGTAGCACAGCTTGAGGAGCCTAGAGACCTCCTCCGTGCTTTCGGGGTAGGCCACCGCCCCTGGGAGGACGGGAGGCTCCCCCCTGAGGAACCTGATCCCAGCCAGGAACCAGGCATCGCGGGAATGGGAGAGGAGCTCCGCCTCCTCCGTCCTCAGGTCCTCCCTCCCCAATAACCCCTCTGCCTCCCTGAGAAAGGCCTCGGGGAGTCGGGGGGGAGGGAAAAGCCTCATCCTCTCCCTTCCACCTGAACCCCAAAAAAACTAATACCCACCCTTCCAGCTCCGGAAGGTGGGAGAGCACCTTCTGGTCTTTGACGTGGGGACCACAGCCGTTAAGACGGTTCTCTTCAGCACGGAAGGTCGGGTGGTGGGGAAGGGATACTGCGAGTACCCCACCCGCTCCCCCGCTCCAGGCCTGAGCGAGCAGGATCCCCGGGAGTGGTGGAGGGCCCTGGTGAGCTCCTGCCGGGAGGCCCTGCGCGGGGGGGAGGTCCCGCTGGCCGTGGGGCTTACCACCCAGAGGGCCACGGTCTTTCCCGCTGACCGGGAGGGGAATCCCCTCCATCCCGCCCTCACCTGGATGGACACCAGGACCTCTCCTTCCCTGGCCGCCCTGGAGAGGCGCTTCCCCATGAGGCTGGTGGCCCACCGGCTGGTGTGGTTCAGGGAGAACCTCCCGGAGGTCTTCGCGAGGGCCCACCTCTTCCTGACCGTCGACGCCTACCTGACGGGAAGGCTCACGGGCAACTTCGTGAGCGACCCCATCAACTCCTCCTACAGCCTGCTGGACACCAGGAGGATGGAGTGGTCGGGGGAACTCTCGGAGGCCTTCGGGATCCCGCTGGACAGGCTTCCCCCCGTCCTACCACCGGGGACGGTGGCGGGGGAACTTCTGCCCGGACCGGCCAGGGAGCTGAACCTCCCCCCCGGCCTTCCGGTGGTGGTGGGAGGGGGGGACCAGCAGTGCTCCGCCCTGGGGCTGGGAGCGGTGGAGCCCGGGATCGTGAAGGCCACCACGGGAACGGGAACCTTCGTGGATGCGGTGGTGGAGGAACCCCTGCTTGACTTCTACGAGCCCTCCTGCAGGATGTTCTGCCTCCCGCACGCCGTCCCCGGCAAGTGGTGCCTGGAGGCGGTGATGCCGGGGACGGGCCAGATCTACCGGTGGTTCAGGGACGAGCTCTCCCAGCGGGAAAAGGAGGAGGGGAAGAGGCTGGGGGTGGATCCCTATGAGCTCCTGAACCGGGAGGCGGAGAAAGCGGAGGCTGGATGCAGGGGGCTCCTGGTGATCCCCCTCTTCTCCTACTCCAGGGGCCTCTTCCTCAACCTCTCCTTCAGCCACACCCGGGCTCACCTCATCCGGGCCATCCTGGAGAGCAACGGCTACACCATCAGGCTCTTCCTAGACCTCATGGAGTCCCTGGGTGTTCCCGTTTCCGAGCTGAGGGTGGACGGGGGAGGGGCCAGGTCCGCCCTCTGGAGGCAAATCCAGGCCGACATCACCGGAAAGCCGGTGGTGCTGACCGAGGTGGTGGAGGACGCCTCCTCCCTGGGGGCGGCCCTGCTGGCCGGAAGGAGCGTGGGGGCCTACCGGAGCCTGGAGGAGGCCGTGCGGAGGACGGTGAGGGTGGTGGAGAGGAGGGAACCGGAAGAAGAGAGCAGAAAGGTCTACGAGGAGCTCTACCCCAAGTACCAGGAGATCCTGATTCAGCTGGCCTCGGAGCTTGGGCTCTGAGGAACAAAGCCGCAACCATTCGAGGGAATAAAGACGTTACCCAAGCCTTTAGAATCACGTCCATTGGGATTAGGGCGTGGGGCGGGCTTTTATCATGGCCGGCGGATTATC
>CAZDZG010000019.1:9879-21959 GCA_964509845.1 Hadarchaeota archaeon (SeqCode)
ACGTCCATTGGGATTAGGGCGTGGGGCGGGCTTTTATCATGGCCGGCGGATTATCTTCCCATAATAGGCAAGCCCTGCGATCTGGAGAATTTTATAATGGTGCGGTTGGGTGGAGTCAGGAATAGGTTTCTCCGCAATCACCGGAAAATTAGTTTCTGAAATTATAATCGATGAAAACCTTCTATACCCATAGATGCTTTAGGCTATTCCAAGCCCCAAATTTGACCGGTCCACACTTCATAAGTACTCGATAAACCGCAAAACACTGAATCAGAAAACCTAGGGAGAAACCACCTTAGCTAACTGAGCAAAGTTTCATCTTAATCCTGTAGGGTCCAACCTTGACGATCGTTAAATCCGCTTTCCTAAGGTGCTCCGGAACTCTCTCCCAAGCCTCGATGCCTCCTGGGACGGGATAAAAGAGCGGGTGAGGCTCAAAACAGCCTCCCCGCAGGAGGCTAAACCAACTCGGGTCCCTTTCGAACACCTTTTTAAGGAGGTGCCAGAACTCGTACTTCAGCTGACCTTCGCTCACCGGTATCCTCAGCGAGGTATCCACCTTCTCCCTCCTGAACTTCTCCCCATCGAACCTGAATCCGCGCCTCCTACCCTCAAGCCAAACATGGTAGAGGTAGGTATTCGCGGCCTGCAGAGGATCGCGAAACCTCCTGAATCTGTCGAGCTGCGGATGATTCCTGTATCCCCGGGTGGCGCCCTCAAGAACCCTAAGGGCCAAGATAGACTCCCTCCAAAGGGCTAAGAGACCCAAGGGATCCAGGTGCTTCGGACTGATGCTCCAGAGCCTCAACCTCACCACTCCTGGGGCTTTCCATTCTCCCCCCGACTACCTCCCAACCTTCCAACCAAGTCCAGAACCCTCTTCTTTATGATATCCCTTATTTTCCTAGCCTCTTCCAGCGGCATTTTCGCCGGATCCGGTAGGTTCCACTTCTCAACAAGCTTCCCACGAACCACCGGGCAGGTGCCCTCCCCGCAGACGACCACGACTATTTCGGCTTTCTTTTGAAGTTCCCTGGTAAGGAGCTGGGGCTTCTTCTGGCTTAGGTCTATTCCCTCTTCCAGCATAAGTTCGACAGCCTTGGGATGGACCTTTTCGGCAGGCTTGATACCGGCGCTGGTGGCTTCCCAGCCCTCAGGTGCATACTTACGGAAGTAGGCCTCGGCGATCTGGCTCCTGAAACGGTTTTCCACGCAGACGAAGAGGACGGTCCTCAACCCCCGCTTCATCCTGGAGCCTTTTTTCTCCCACCCTTAAGCTTCTTCCATGGGTTGTTTTGGTGCGGCCGGCGGGATTTGAACCCGCGTCGCAGGCTTGGAGGGCCTGAGTCCTAGACCAGGCTAGACCACGGCCGCACCATTAATCAGAGGGGGATAACGTCTTAACCCTTTTCTGTGATAGAATGGCGATGTTCCTGAGGGTGGATCCCAGGGTGGAGGAGAGGTTCCCGGGGATAGGGGCCCTTCAGGTGGTGGTGGAAGGGGTAAGGGTGGAGGAAAGGAATGCGGAAGTGGAGAGGCTCAAGGAGGAAACGGTGAAAAAGGTGAGGGGGAAGTACGACCTCCTCTCCCTGCGGGAGGTGAGGGCCATCAGGGCCTACCGGGACTTCATGTGGAGGCTGGGGATAGATCCAACCAAGACCCGGCCCTCGGCTGAGGCCCTGGTGAGGAGGATCCTCCTGGGGAAGCCCTTTCCCACCATCAACAGCGTGGTGGACCTCTACAACGTGATCTCCGTGCGCTTTCTGATCTCCATAGGGGCCTTCGACCTGGACAGGCTGGAGGGGGAGCTGCTCCTGAGGTTCGCGAGGGAGGGGGAGGAGTTTCTGGGGATAGGGATGGAGAAGCCCCTGAAGCTCGGGGGTGAGGTGGTGGTGGCGGACGAAAGAAAGGTGGTGGCCATCTATCCCTACAGGGACTCGGAGCTCACCAAGGTCACCGGGGAGACGAAGAGGGTGCTCTTCCTCCTCTGCGGGGTTCCGGGAATAGAGAGGGAAACCCTGAGGGAGGCGGGAAGGGAGCTCGAGGGCCTAGTGAGGAGCCTGTGCGGGGTGAGGGGTTGATTCTCAGAACGGAGGTGCTCTTCGGGCGCTTCAGGGAGCTGCTGGGGAGGCTGGGTCTGGAGGGGAGGGGACTGCTGTGCTGCAGGAGGGGAATGGACACGGGATGGGCGGGGGAGATGGAGGTGCTGAGGATTTCCCCGGAACCCTCCCTGGAGGAGGTGGAGGGGTACTGGGAGAGGCTGAGGGGGGAGGAGTTCGACTACGTGCTGGCGGTGGGGGGAGGGAGCGTGCTGGACGTGGCCAAGGTGCTGGCCGCCCTGATGGAAAACCCTGGGAAGGTGAGGGACTTCCTCGGGGTGGAGAGGATCCCGCGCAGGATGAGGAGGCTCATCGCCGTTCCCACCACCCACGGGACGGGAAGCGAGGTAACCAAGTACTCCGTCATAAGGGTGGGGGAGGAGAAGCGGTCCATCGTCTCGGAAAACATCTGCCCCCATGTGGCCATCCTGGACGAGGAGCTGATGATGGGCCTTCCCAGGGACCTCACCCTCCACACCTCCATGGACGCCCTCTGCCACCTGGTGGAGGCCTACCTCACCAGGTTCTGCGACCCCCTGGTGGACCTCCTCTGCGAGCAGGGGATAAGGCTCTTCCTAGAGGGGCTGGAGGGGGCGGTGGAGGACAGGCCCGAGGGAAGGAGGAAGATGATGCTCTGCTCCCTGCTGGGGGGGATAGCCATCACCAACGCCCAGGCCTCGCTGGTGCACGCCCTGAGCCACGTGCTTGGGGGAAGGTACCACATCCCCCACGGTGAGGCCAACTCCCTCTTCCTCACGGCCTTCCTGGAGTTCTACTCCGGGGAAAGGAAGCTGGAGGAGCTGGAGGGCAGACTGGGGAAGAAGCTGGCGGAGGAGGTGGAGAGGATAAGGGAGAGATACGGGATGAGGAGGCTCTCGGACTACGTGGGGAGGGAGGAGGCCCTGGAGGTGGCGGAGAGGGCCTACCTTAACCGGAGGCTGGTGGAGGGAAACCTGCGAAGGGTGGAGCTGGAGGACCTCAGGCGGATGGTCCTCCGCTCCCTCTGACCTTCACCCCCACGAAGAAGAGGTCCTCCCCCTCCTGTCCCTCCTCCACCACCCTCAGCCCAGCCTCCTCCATCCAGCTCCTCACCTCCCTCCCCTGTTTCTTCCTCAGGGTGCTCACCACCACCTTTCCCCCCTCCTCCACTACCCTGGCCATCTCCCTGAGGGCCCGCCGGGGATGGGGGAGGTTCTGGAGGACGGTGACCGAGAGGACCGCCCGGAAGACCCCTTCCTTGAAGGGGAGGTGCTCCGCATCCGCCCGAACCAGCGGAATCCCAGGGTTCCTGCGTCTGGCCAGGCGCAGCATACCGGCTGACAGGTCCAGCCCCACCCCCCTCCTCCCCAGCTCCTTCAGGAGGAGGCCCGTTCCGCATCCCACATCCAGCACCCTGCCCTCCCTGGGAAGATGGGGGAGAAGGCGGCGGTACTTGGCCCTCTGCAGGAGGGAGTACCTGCGGTCGTAGTGGGCGGAGGTTAGGTCGTAGAGGAGGGAGAGTTCCCTTTTCCGCTCCATCCAAGGCTTTTAGCCCTCCTTCTAAAAACGGTGGCGATGAGGGAAAGACTGAGGAGGCTCAGGAAAAGACTGGAGGAGGAGGGGCTGGGGGCCTGCCTGATCGTGAGGTACCAGCGCTACTTCTCCGGCACCTCCGCGGGTGCGGCCCTGCTGGTGAGGGATGGCAGGCCCCTTCTCCTCTGTTCCAGGATGGAGCTGGGGAGGGCCAGGAGGGAGAGCCGCCTTCCCCTCCTCCCCTACGATCCGATGAGGGAGGAGCTCTGGGAGGTGGTGGCGAGGGAGGTGGGGAGGGAAAGAATGGCCTACGACGAGGCCTCCTCCCTGCTCCTGCACAGGCTGAGGAGAAGGGGGGTGAGGCTGCTCAAGCTCAGGAACTTCTTCCGCGAGTTCTGCGGGAGCAAGACGAAGGAGGAAATCAGATGGATGAGGAGGGCGGCGGAGCTGGCGTGCAGGGGGCTGAGGTGCGCCTCCGAGCTCCTGGAGGAGGGAAGGAGCGAGAGGGAAATAGCGGCGGAGGTGGAGTACGAGATGAGGAGGGCGGGGTCGGAGGGCACCCCCTTCCCCACCATCGTGGCCTCCGGCCCCAATTCCCTCCTCCCCCACGCCTCCTCCAGCAACCGGAGGGTGAGGAAGGGGGAGCTGGTGGTGGTGGATCTGGGGGCCCTTTACCGCGGATACTGCTCGGACCTGACCAGGACCTTCGCCCTCTCCCCTTCCCCCAGGCAGGAAAGGCTGCTGAGGGCGGTGAGGGAGGCCCAGCTCTCCGCGCTGGAGAGGGTGAGGGCGGGGAGGAGGGCGGGGGAGGTGGAGGAGGCCGCGAGGAAGGTACTGGAGGAGAGGGGATACGGGAGGTACGTGCTGCACGGGGCCGGTCATGGGATAGGGCTGGAGGTGCACGAGTTCCCCAGCCTGAAGCCGGGATCCAGGGACCCGCTGGGGAAGGATTACGTGATCACGCTGGAGCCCGGGGCCTACGTTCCGGGGGTAGGGGGGGCCAGGTGGGAGGACATGGTGGTGGTGGGGGAGAGGGGGGCAATCCCCCTGTCGGGATATAAATCGGGAGAGGAAGAGGAAGGCGTCCGGTGAGGGGATGAGCGAGGACACCTTCGGCGAGTGGTTCAACAGGCTCCTGCTGGAGGCGGAGATCATGGATCCCAGGTACCCGGTGAAGGGCCTGTGCGTCTGGCTTCCTTACGGCATGGAGCTGAGGGAGAGGGTACTCTCCGTGATGAGGGGGCTCCTGAGGGAGACCGGACACAGGGAGGTCCTCTTTCCCCTCCTCATCCCCGAGGATTTCTTCAGGAAGGAGGGGGAGCACATCAGGGGATTCGAGAACCAGGTTTACTGGGTGACCAGGGGAGGGGGGGAGGAGCTGGACGTGAAGCTGGTGCTGAGGCCCACCAGCGAGACCAGCATGTACCCCATGTTCTCCCTCTGGATCCGCTCCCACGCCGACCTCCCCCTGAAGGTCTTCCAGGTGGTGAGCGTCTTCAGGTACGAGACCAAGATGACCAAGCCCATGATCAGGATGAGGGAGGTCACCACCTTCAAGGAGGCCCACACCGTCCACTCCAGCAGGGAGGAGGCGGAGGAACAGGTGAGGGAGGCGGTCTCCCTATACTCCAGGTTCTTCGACCGCCTGTGCGTTCCCTACCTGATAACCCGCAGGCCCAGCTGGGACACCTTCGCCGGGGCCGAGTACTCCCTGGCCTTCGATACCCTCCTTCCCGACGGGAGGATGCTCCAGATAGGGACGGTCCACTACCTGGGCCAGAACTTCTCCAGGGTCTTTGACATCAGGTTCCAGAAACCCGACGGCACCCACGAGTACGCCTACCAGACCTGCTACGGGATCTCGGAGAGGGTGGTGGCGGCCCTGCTGGTGCTGCACGCGGACGAGGTGGGCCCCTGCCTTCCCCCCAGCCTGGCCCCCATTCAGGTGGTGATCGTTCCCATCCCCTTCAAGGGGGAGAGAGAACCGGAGACCTACTCCGAGGAGGTCAGGGGAAGGCTGGAGGGAAAGTTTAGGGTGGTGCTGGACTCCAGGGACCTCAGGCCGGGAAACAAGTTCTACTACTGGGAGAGGAGGGGGGTGCCGATAAGGCTTGAGGTGGGACCGAGGGAGGCCTCCTCCCGGACCGTCACCCTGGTGAGGAGGGACCGGAGGGAAAGGAGGGAGGTCCCCCTGGAGGGGCTGGAGGAGGCCCTCTCCGGGACCATGAGGGAGATGGAGGAGGAAATGAGGAAGAGGGCCAGGGAGAGGATGGAGGGAAGGATGAGGGAAGTCTCGAGCCTGGAGGAGGCGGGGAGGATCATCGGGGAGGGGGGGGCGGCCAGGGTCCCGCTCTGCGGGGAGGGGTGCGCCAGGAGGGTGGAGGAGGAAACGGGGGCACAGGTGTTGGGGGAGGAGGTGGGGGGGAAGGAGGGAGCCTGCGTCCTCTGCGGAAGGCCCGGAAGGATCTTCGTGGTGGGCAGGAGCTACTGAGCCGCCGCCTTTATCTCGGCCTCGGAGGGGAAGCCCACCGGTCCCTTGTACCTCACCTTCAGGCCCGCGGCGGCGTTGGCCAGCCTGAGGGAGCGCTCCAGCTCCCCCGTTTCCAGATACTTGGCCAGGAAGACCGCCCCGAAAACGTCTCCGGCCCCCGTGGGATCCTGAGCCTGAACCCTCAGTCCCTCCACGCTCACCACCCTCCCCCCGTGGCAGGCCACGCACCCCTTCTCCCCCAGCGTCACTATTCCCACCTTCGCCCCCATCCTCCTCAGGAGCTCCAGCATCTCCCTGGGTCCCTTCTTCACCCCCTCCATTTCGTCCCTCCCTATCTTCACCACATCGGCCTGCCTGACGAACTCCTGGAGGTTCTCAGGCATCCTTATCCTGATCTTCCCTCCCTTCCCCACCTCCCTGAAGAGGCCCTGGGGATCCAGCACCACCAGGGAGTCGGAGCGCTTGAGGCTCCGGAGGAAGTCGGGGGTGACCTCATCCACCACCGGAGAAACGTAGAATCCCTTGACTCCCCGGTAGCTCTCGGGGAGGTCGTCGGGGGAGAGGGGAGGGGCCTTGTACTTGCACCTCTGTTCCCTCCTTCCCCTCTGGTCGTAGGAGTTCTGGAAGGTGGTGGTGTGTTCCCCCACCACCTTTATCCCCTCCGTATCCAGGCCGAAGGCCCGGTAAAGGGGCGGGAACCTCTCCGGCAGGTCCCTTCCCACCTTGGAAATCACCCCCACCTCCTTCCCCAGGGTCCTCAGGGCCAGACCCCCGTAGGTGGGGACCCCTCCCAGGACGTTCTCTATCACCCCCCAGGGAAAGATGTTCACATCGATGGCCACGTGGCCCACCACCACCAGCTCCGGCTCCATCATCCCTTCCCCCTTATGAAATCCTCCACCGCCTGCCTGGCCACCTCATCCGGCATCTGAACGGGTGGGTGCTTGAAGAAGTAGGCGGAAACGCCGATCAGGGGTCCGGCGATCTTCCTGTCCATGGCTATCTTCACGGCCCTGATGGCATCGATGACCACCCCCGCGCTGTTGGGCGAGTCCTCCACCGAGAGCTTTACGTCTATGGTGAGGGGAACGTCGCCGAATTTCCTCCCCTTGATGAAGATGTAACATATCTTCCTGTCCTTCAGGAAGGGAACGTAGTCGCTGGGGCCTATCCTGAGGGGAACCTCGTAGGGGATCTGGCTGGAAACGGCCTCGGTCTTGCTAATCCTCTTGGAGCTAAGGCGCTCCTCCTCCAGCATGTTCAGGAAGTCCGTATTCCCCCCCACGTTCAGCTGATAGCTCTCCTCCACCTTCACCCCCCTGTCCACCAGCAGCTTGACCAGCGTGCGGTGCAGGATGGTGGCCCCCACCTGTGACTTCACATCGTCCCCCGCGCAGGGCAGGCCAGCCTCCTGGAACCTCCTCCCCCACTCCTTGTCGGAAACTATGAACTCGGGGATGCAGTTCACGAAGCCGCATCCGGCCTTGAGGGCCGCCTCGGCATAGAACCTGGAGGCCCTGTAGCTTCCCACCGGCAGATAGTTGACCAGGATGTCCGCCCCCGAGTCCTCCAGCACCCTCACCACGTCCACGGGCTTGGACTTGGGGCGGTGTGGTATGACGGAGGTCAGGTACTTTCCCAGCCCGTCCAGCAGCGGTCCCTCCATCACCTCGACTCCCAGCTTTGGAACATCGCAGAACTTGACCGTGCAGTTGGGAGGGGTGAAGATGGCCTCCGACAGGTCCTTCCCTATCTTGTTCAGGTCGACGTCGAAGGCCGCCACAAACTTTATGTCACGGACATGGTACTCCCCGAACCTCACGTGCATGAGGCCGGGGACGGACTCGTTGTCCTTCGCGTTCTTGTAATACTCCACCCCCTGCACCAGCGAGGAGGCGCAGTTGCCCACCCCCGCGATGGCCACCCTGATGGTCCCCATGCTACCTTTGCTTTTTACCCTTACTTTTAAAAAGACGTTCTGCTCCAAAAACCTTTATTGGGGCCCTCCCAAACAACGAGAGGAATTATGAAGAGGTTAAAGCGCAAGACCACGGTGGAGATGCTCTGGCCCTATGTCCTCAACCTCTTGAGGGAGAGGCCCATGTATGCCTACGAGCTCAGGGATGCCATCTACCGGAAGTTCGGTTTCAGGCCCCCCATGGTCTCCTGTTACCTGGTCCTGAACAAGCTGGAGAAGCAGGGATACACCTCCTCGGAGTGGAAGGACCAGCGGGGAAGACCGGCCAGGAAGTACTACAAGATCACCCCCAAGGGGATGGAGCTCTTCAAGCAGGTGGGGAGCTACTTCAGGGAGCTGGCGGAGAAGCTCTCCAGCTAGCCAGCCTTCTCCTCGCCAGTACCATCCTCTGCAGGACCGTGAGGTGGGAAAGAATGGCCACCAGCGCCACGGCGTAACCGGTCAGGCCCAGAATCGAGCCGATCCCCAGGAGGAGGAGGCGCTCCCCCCTTTCAGCCAGACCCTCCTCCATCCTTCCCGCTCCCGCCGCCTCCCCCCTGGCCCTCACATAGCTCACCATGAGGCTCCCGAGCATGGCCGCCCCTCCCCAGACCAACCCCGAGACCCCAAAGGCCTCCGCCAGGCCCCCCCACACCATACCCAGAAGCACCAGGAAGTCCACGTACCTGTCCACCACCGAGTCCAGGACCCCTCCGAAGGCCGTCTCCCTCCCCCCCTTTCTGGCCACCGCCCCATCCAGCAGGTCAAGGAAGCCGCAGAGGAGGAGGAGGATCCCGGCAGGGAGGGGCCTCGCCAGCCCGAAGAGACAGGCGGACAGCAGGCCAACCCCCAGCCCCGCCAGCGTGAGCAGGTTGGGGTTCACCCCCCTGCCGGCCACGGCGAGGGCCAGGGGTTCCACCACCCCCTCCACCCTTCTCCTGAACCTGCTCAGCACCAGCCTAAGTGGGGAAAAAGGGAAAAAAAGGGTCGGGGGAGTTCAGCGGCAGCAGCCCGAGGAGGTTTCCTTCTTTTCAGCTTTCTTCTCGGCCTTCTTGGCAGCCTTCTTCTTGGCCATGCTCCTCCCTTCTAAACTCAAAAAAGAACTCTTTTTAGGTTTTCCCCTGAAGGAACTCCTAAATCCCCCCTCCCGAAAAGGGAAGGATGATCTTCCTGGGACCGGCAGGGATCCCCCTGGGGAGCCCGGACAAGAGCACCCTGGGAGCCCTCCGCTACCTGGCCAGGCTGGGCCTGAACGCCATGGAGGTGCAGTTCGTCAGGGGGGTGGGCATGAGCAGGGAGATGGCCGAGGAGGTGGGAAAGGAGGCCAGGAGGATGGGGATAAGGCTCTCCGTCCACTGTCCCTACTTCATCAACCTGTGCTCCCCCGAGCCGAAGAAGGTGGAGGCCTCCGAGCGGAGGATCCTGGAGTCGGTGGACAGGGCAAGCAGGATGGGGGCGGAGGTGGCCACCTTCCACCCCGGCTTTTACGGGAAACTGGAACCGAGGGAAGCCCTGGAGAGGGTGAAGGGGGCCTGCCTCAGGATGAGGGGGGAAATGGAAAGGAGGGGATGGGAGGAGGTGAAGCTGGGCCTGGAGACCATGGGAAAGCAGAAGAGCTTCGGCACGCTGGAGGAGGTGGTGGAGGTGTGCAGGGAGGTGGAGGGTTGCGTCCCGGTGGTGGACTGGGCCCACCTCTACGCCAGGGCGGCGGGAAGGCTGGACTATGGAAAGGTTTTTGAAGCCCTGAAGGGGCTGGGGCTCAAGCACCTCCACACCCACTTCACCGGGGTGCAGTTCACCGTGGTGGGGGAAGGAAGGGGGAACGAGAAGGAGCACCGGGACCTCTCCTCCGACAGCCCTCCCTTCGAGCCGCTGGCCAGGGAAATCCTGAGGAGAAGGGTCGAGATCACCATCATAAGCGAGAGCCCCGTGCTGGAGCGGGACTCCCTCAAGATGAAGGAGGTCTTCCGGCGCCTGGGCCACGGGTTCTGAACCAGTCCGCCAACCCCTTCACCTCCACCTCCCTCTGCTCCCCCGTCCGCAGATCCCTCACCGTGACCCTCCCCTCCGCCAGCTCCCTGGGTCCCACGATCACCGCATACCTGGCCCCCCTCGCACCGGCGTGGGCCAGCCCCTTGCTCAGGGTCCTCCCCATGAGCTCCGCCTCCGTGCTTATTCCCTCCCTCCGCAGGAGGCAGGCGATCCGCAGGGCCTCCTCCGCCACCTCCTGGGTGGCGGGCAGGACGGCACAGCAGAGGGGCTCCTCCTCCACCTCTCTTTCCTCCGCCAGGAGCTGGGCTATCCTGTCCACCCCGAATCCCACCCCCACGGCAGGACAGGGCTCACCCCCCAGCGCCTCCGCCAGGCCGTCATACCTCCCCCCTCCCGCCACCTGAATCCCCCTCACGTAGACCTCGAAGACGCAGTCGGTGTAGTACTCCAGCCCCCTGGCTATGCTCAGGTCCACGGAGAGGTCCGTGGCCCCCATCTCCTCGGCCAGCCCTAGGATCCTTTCCATCCTCTCCAGCACCTCCCTTCCCTCCTTCCCCACCTTTTCCCCGGCCCTCTCCAGTACCTCCCTTCCCCCCCTGAGCCCCACCAGCTCCCTGAACTCCTCCGCCCCCTTCCTCTTCCCCAGCTCCCTCTCCAGCCTCTCCGGATCTTTGGAGTCCACGGCCCTGAGCACCCTCTCCGCCTCCTCTCCCCTCACCCCCATCCCCTCCAGGAAGAGGCGGAGCAGGCGGACGTTTCCCACCCTGAACTCCCCCCTCAGTCCCAGCCTCCTGAAGACCTCATGCGTGAGGGCCAGCACCTCGGCATCGGCCTCCGGCCTGGGGCTTCCCAGCACCTCCACCCCCGCCTGCCTGAACTGCCTCCACCGGTGGGCCTGGGGCTCCTCGTACCTGAAGCAGGGACCGAAGTAAAACAGCTTCACGGGCTTGCTCTCCGACCTGAGCCTCTCCAGGTAGAGCCTGACCACGGGCGCCGTGAGCTCGGGCCTGAGGGCCAGTTCCTTCCCGGACTTGTCCCTGAAGGTGTAAAGCTGCCTCACCACCTCCTCCCCGCTCTTTCTGGTGAAGAGCTCCAGGCTCTCGAAGACGGGAGTCTCCACCTCCCTGTAACCCCAGAGCAGGAAGATCTCCCTCATCATCCCCTCCACCTGCCTTATGGCCGCCAGCTCCCTTCCCAGCAGGTCCCTGGTCCCCTTGGGCCTCAGCCTCCCACCCCCTCCTGGTTCACCCTGAAGAGGAGGACCAGACCGTTGGAGCTTCGATAAACCAGCTCAAGGTAAGGAACGGAGGCGGGATTGGTGAAGAGCAACATGCCCACGGGCTCAGGTATGGATGCTATGTCCTCCGAGACCCCCCTCACCAGCCATCCCCCCAGCGGGTTCTCCCCCCTCCACAAAACCACCAGCGTCTCCTTCAGGTCCACGCTGGAGGGGGGACGGAAGTTGAAGTCCTGGATTCCTCCCCGCTCGTTCAGGAAGAGATAGGCCACTCCGTCCAGGTAAAGGTTCCCGTTCCTACCCCTGAGGTAGACCTCCCCGTTATCGGTGAGCACCACGCTCCGCCTGTTCTCCCCGAAGTCGAAGACCCACCCCCCTTCTTCCCTCCGGAAGGACCTCATGATGGCTAGCCTCGGGGCCCCCAGCACCTTGGAAAGGGGGGCATCCCGGTTCTTGTAGGAGTAGGCCTCCCAGTACTGCCTAGCGTGCAGGACCAGGTAATCTATCCGGCATCCGTAGTTGTCCCTGTAGGTTCGTAGCAGCCACCTCAGCTCCTCCACCCCCATCATGGGCAGGAACTGGATGTCCACCCTCCTCCCGTTGACTGCGTTCTCCTTTATGGGGATGTCCCGTCCGTAGGTCAAGGCTCTGTTCCCCTGCACCCTGTAGATGTAGTCGGGGGGTCTGACGGGATAGCGAACGGGATCGTTTTCCCACACTCCCTCTTGCCCAAACATCTCCACCCCGTCGCACACCGATCTCCTCCCGGAGACTCCCGTGAGGAGGTGACCG
>CAZDZG010000020.1:0-19802 GCA_964509845.1 Hadarchaeota archaeon (SeqCode)
ATCAAAGCCCCCGCGGTTTCAGACCCTCACGGGAATAATCGCCGGTGGACATGGCTCGCTAGGCCCGACTGGGCAGCGGCCATCCTCTGGACCGGTGGATCCTCCCGCCATACCTGCACGGAACACCAAGGGTGTTGAAGTGGCGGGGCCTGGGCCCCTCTTCCATTCTTTTTTCCTTTCCCTCCGAAGGAGAGGGATGCTCCCCCTCCTCAGACCCCCGCAAGGGGTGGACCTCCGCAGGCTCATGGAGATCCAGAGGAAAATCGCCTCCCGGGTCTCCACCAGGGACGAGTGGGAGAAACTCGAGACCATCGCGGGACTGGACCTGGCCTACGCGGGCAAGGACCGGGGCTTCTCCGCCTGCGTGCTGCTGGAGCTGCGGACGCTGGAGGTGCTGGAGGAGAGGGTGAAGAAGGTCAGGATAAGGTTCCCCTACCTTCCCACCTTCCTGGCCTTCAGGGAGGTGGAGGGAATGCTGGAGGTGGCCAGGGAGGTGGAGGCCGACGTGTACATGGTGGACGGGCACGGGGTGGCCCACCCCAGGAGGGCTGGTCTGGCCTCCCACCTGGGGGTGGTGCTGAACAGGCCGAGCCTGGGGGTGGCCAAGTCCAGGCTCTGCGGGGAGGGGGAGGAGCCGCCGGCGGAGAGGGGTGGATACTCCCTCCTCCGTGAAGGGGGGGAGGTGATAGGGGCGGCGGTCAGGACGAGGACGGGGGCCGGGCCGGTTTACGTGAGCGTGGGGCACAGGCTTTCCCTGCCCACGGCCATAGAGCTCACGCTCCGCACCTCCCGCTTCAGGATCCCCGAGCCCCTCCGCCTGGCCCACGCCCTGGCCACTGGAAGGACTAAATAAAGACGGTCCCTTTTCCTCTGGATGGGGTGAGGGTGATCTCCCCCTCCCACCTGCACGCCGGGAACCTGGACCTGGACGGTGGACTGGGGAGGAGGTACGGCACGGTGGGCTTCACCCTGGAGGAGCCCAGGCTGGAGGTGAGGGCGGAGGAGGATGAGGGGGTCTCCTCCAACCTTCCGGAGGCGGAGAGGGTGGCCTCCCTCCTGGTCAGGCGATGGGGGACGGGGGGGATCAGGCTGCAGGTGCGGAGCGGGATCATCCCCTACTCCGGGATGGGATACCACACCACCCTCGCCCTGTCCGTGGGGATGGCCCTCTCCGAGCTCTACGGGCTGGGGAAGAGCCTGGAGGAGGTGGCCCTCACGGTCAAAAGGGGCCTCCTCACGGCCCTGGGCCTCTACGCCTGCAAGGTGGGGGGCTTCCTGGTGGAGGGAGGATTCAGGCTGGGGAAGGAAGACAGGATGGTTCCCCCCCTCCTCTTCAGGTTCGAGCTGCCCGGGGAGTGGAGGTTCGTGGTAGTCGTCCCCAGGGAGCCCCTTCCGGCGATAGCCAGGAAAAGGGAGGGGAAAGAGGACAGGATCCTCGGGGAGGTGGGAATGGGGAAGGGAGTCTCGGAGGACCTTTGCAGGCTCGTCCTCCTGCGCCTCCTTCCCGCCCTGGTCGAGCGGGAGCTGGAGGAGTTCGGAAGGGCCCTGACGGAGTTCAACCGGAGGCTCGGGGAGGTGTGGGGCAGGTACCAGGCAGGGACGTACTGCTCCCCGGTGGTGGAGGAGGGAATAAGGAGGATGGAGGAGAAGGCCTCCTGCGCCTGCCAGTCCTCCTGGGGCCCCGCCTTCTACGGGATCGTGGAGGGAAGGAAGAGGGCGGAGGAGCTGGCCGGGGAGATGCGCTCCTTCCTGGAGGAGAGGGGGGGAGGGGAGGTATACCTCACCAGGGGAAGGAACCGGGGAATGGAGGTGAGGGGATGAAGGTGGCGGGAACGGACGCTGGGATCAAGACCTACGATCTATTCGGGTTCGACGATCAGACGGGAGAGATCTTCCTGGACGAGTCCATCCCCAGGGAGGAGATAAGCAGGGAGCCCGGGCTGGTGATAGAGAGGTTCAGGGAGGTGGGGAGGGAGGTGGGGGGAATAGAGGCCATCGTGGCCTCCTCGGGCTACGGGATGCCCCTGAAGGAGGCCCGCGCGGCCACGGATGCGGACATCGCCCTGGCCACCTTCTTCACCCCTGCCGATGAAAGGAGGGGACTGAAAATCGTGGGGCTCCGCAGGCTCATGCTCCTGATGAGGGAGGCCACCGACCTCCCCTTCTACTTCACCCCCGGGGTGATCCACCTGCCCACCGTCCCCGAGCACCGGAAGGCCAACCGAATAGATCTGGGGACCTCCGACAAGGTCTACACCGCCGCCCTGGCCATCAAGGACCAGGCGGAGAGGAAAGGGAAGGGATATGGGGAGACCAGCCTGATAGCGGTGGAGGTGGGCTTCAGCTACACCTCCGCGCTGGCCGTGGAGGGGGGGAAGATCGTGGATGCCATGGCGGGGACCTCGGGCTTCCCCGGATACTCGGGAATGGGCTTCATGGACGCGGAGCTCTGCTATGCCCTCTCCCACCTGGAGGGGGAGCTGTCCAAGGCCCGCCTCTTCACGGGAGGCTGCGCCCACGTTTCGGGGAGGGAGCCCTCCCGCACGGAGCCCGAGGAGTTCGTGGAGGGGGGAGGGCCCGGCTACGAGCTCATGGTGGAGGCGGTGGTGAAGGACGTGGCCTCCCTCCTTCCCTCCGTGAGGCCGGCGGAGGTGCTCCTGAGCGGCAGGTTCTCCAGGATCCCGCGCTTCTTCGCGGAGGTCAAGGGGAGGCTGGAGGAATTCTTTTCCTCCCTCTCGCTGGAGGTGGAGGTCAGGAAGCTGGGCCACCGGGGAAAGGCCAAGGAGGCGGCGGAGGGGGCCGCCGTGCTGGCCAGCGGCATAGCGGGGGGAAGATACCGGGAGCTGGTGGAGGTCATGAGGCTGAGGGAGAGCCGCGGGCACGTCTTCGAGCACCTTTATCCCCCGGAGCTGAGGGACAGGCTGCTGGAGAGGTTCGGGCACCTGTGAAGGGGCGGCGGGCGCGCCTGAGGTGGACGCCTTCCCCCCTTCACCGTTGACCGGCCCCTGAGGCTCCGTCCCGCTTTCCGCAAGCGCCGTGCGTCCTGCCTACCCTTGCTGACTTCCGCCCCTGGGGGATTCAGCAGGTAAGGGAGGTTCTCCCCGACCCTCCGGCCGGGGCCCCTCCGCCGCCGACCCTGCGGGGCGGGACCTCCACGCCCGGAGCCGGGCGGTGCGGGGTTCCAGCGCCGCCCTCCGGCTTCGGCCCGGCGTATAGCGGGTTTCCGGTACAGGGGACCGCTAGCCCCCCGCCTAGCCCGCCGCCGTCCTTCCGTACTCCTCACCGGAAAAAAAGGTTCCGGTCAGAAGAGGGAGGGGAAGAGGTTCACCAGCAGGACGAGGAGGAGGAACAGGGAGAGGGAATTGGAGAGCTGCCTGGCCCTCCTCCTCGACATCCTCAGCTCCAGCAGGCTCCTGAACATGTAGCCCCCGTCCAGCGGGATGAGGGGGAGGAGGTTGAACATGCCTATGCCCAGGTTGAGGACGAAGAGCCACTTGAGGAGGTCCACCGCAGGCCAGGGGATCGGGGAGCGGTAGAAGACGGGACGGAGGAGGACGTAGGGGGGGAGGAGGGGCCTGCCCAGCAACTCGTTGACCATCAGCCCGAGCGCGGAAGGGGGGCTCAGGAGCCTGGAGCGGGGAACCGAGGAGACCGGCCATATCCCCAGGCTGCCCCTGTTGTCCAGGTTGTCCGCCGTCAGCAGGAAGACCCCCTCCTCCGTCTCCAGGACCACGTTTTCCCCCGGCCTCAGGTTCTCCACCTCCCTGACGTAATCCTCCCAGGTCCGGAGGGGATGGCCGTTGAGGGAGAGGAGCCTGGTTCCCAGCCTCAGGTTCTCGGAGGGACCGTTCTCCCTCACCCCCCACACGTACACCCCCGGGCGGGGGGAGAGGAGGAGGATGAGGAAGAGGAAGACCAGCAGGCCCACCAGCACGTTGGAGAAGGAGCCAGCGGCGAAGACGCGCAGGCGCTCCCTCACGGGGGAGGCGTTGAGCCTACGCTCGTCGGGCTCCACGAAGGCCCCGGGGAGGGCCACGAAGAGCAGGAGGCCCATGGACTTGGCGGGGAGCCCCTGGGCCCTCAGGAGGAAGCCGTGGGAGAGCTCGTGGACCAGAAGGACCACCGCCACCGAGACCAGCCACCAGTACACGGTGAGGCCCGGGATGACTCCCGGAAGCACGAAGCTGGCCCCCCCGAGGACGGTTCCGGGCCTGCGCAGGATGAGGTAGGCGTTGAGGAGGAGGCTGAAGAGGACGAAGAACATGAGGAGGATCCCCACCCAGACCCCCACCTCCCCGAACCTCAGCCACCACCTCCTGTGCCTGCGGGCGGTCCGGTCGATGAACCTGAGCCCCCTACCGGTCCTCCACAGGAGCATGCCACCCTCCAGCGAGAAGCCGTACCTCTTCAGGTTCCATTCCCGGTAGAGGAGGAGGAAGATCGCCCACCAGAGTCCCAGCCCCAGCAGGAAGAGGAGGAAGTGGGACGGAAGCTCCATTCTTCCGTTTTCCCCCGCCAGGGGTATAAGCCGCTCTCCCGGGGGCCGGGAACCTCTAATATCCCTCCTTCCCAGGAGGGTGGAATGTACGTCCTGCTGACCACCGTGGACCGAAGGAAAAAGGCCGAGGAGCTGGCGAGGAAGGTGGTGGAGGAGAGGCTGGCCGCCTGCGTGACCCTGATCCCTGGGGCCACCTCCCTCTACCGCTGGAAGGGGAAGATGGAGAGGGCGGGGGAGCTCGTGCTCCTCATGAAGACCCTGAGGCCCAGGGAGCTGATGAGGCGCCTGAAGGAGCTCCACCCGTACGAGGTTCCCGAGCTCCTGGTCCTCAGGGCAGGGGAGGTCTCCGAGGAGTACCTGCGGTGGGCCAGGGAAGAAACAGGATGAGGGAATCGCGCATCGACCGGAGGGAGGTGATCTATCCCCCGGAGAGGTGGGGGCTCCTCCGCAGGCTCAGGGAGAGGGCCCTGGAGGTGATGGGGGCCCTGAGGAGGAGGGGGCTGGAGGCCCTGGCCTACGGAAGCCTGGCCAGGGGGGACGTGGACGAGGGGAGCGACGTGGACCTCCTCCTCCCCCACCCCCTCCCCTCCTACCTGGTGGAGACCGCCCTGCAGGAGGCGGGCCTTCCCCCCGAGCGCAGGGAGCTGGTGATGGCCACCCCCTGGCAGCTTCCCAAGGCCCATCTTTACCTGGACGAAAGGACGGTGGTGACCCTTCCCCTCCTCCACCCCAGGCCCCTGGAGCTGGAGTTCTACCGGTTCGGGGGGTTGCTGGGGGAGGAGGGGCTGAGGAGGGGGGAAAGGGTTCCCGGGGTGGACAAGAGGCTCATGCTCATCGAGCCCACCCCCTCGGGACACGTGGAGGAGTCCGTGAGGGGAAGGGAGGGGGAGGTGGCCTGGAGGCTGGGGGTGAGCCCGGACATCGTGAGGGAAAGGGTGCAGGTGCTGACCAGGAGGAAGGAGGAGGGCCACACCGGCCTCTTCCTGAAGAGGGAGCTCTCCCCCGGGGAGAGTTTTGAGAAGGTGCTGGCCTCCCTGCTGCGCTCCCGTCCCCTCCTGAGGCTCAGGCTAGGGAAGCCTCCCTGAGGCGGGAGATCACGAAGTCCCTCTCCATGGCGCAGAGGAAGTTCCCCACCCTGGGTCCCTCCTCCCTCCCCAGGAAAACCAGGTAGATGGCCCGGAAGAGCTCGGGGGGCTCCAGCCCCTCCCCCCTGGCCACCTCGTAGACCAGGTTATGGAGGGAGAGGGGATCGAGGTCCCTCTCCGCCAGCCTGGAGGCAAGCCTGGAGAGGCCCCTCCTCTGCCCCTCCGTGAGCCTATCCCCGATTCCCTCCGGCAGGGAATCGAGGACCCTGAACCTCATCCATTCGGGGGCGTAGTCCCTCACCCAGTTCCTCGCCCTCCTCAGCCTCCCCCTGGCCCTCCCGAGGTCCTCCTCCGTGGGCTGGATCAGGAAGCCCCTCTCCCTCAGGATCTCCATTCCCCTTTCCTCCCTTTCCCCGATCACCTGAACGAGCACCGCCGCGAACCGGAAGGGGACCCGCTGGGGCCTCCTCTCCGGCACCCCGTCCACCTGGGAGAGCTCGTAGATCCTGGCCTTCTGCTCCTCCCGCTTCCCCTTTTCCCTCCCCGAGAAGTATAGCTCCTCCACCGCGTCGTACTCGTCGTACAGGTCCAGCAGGGGGAGACCGGGATCGAAGGACTTGCTCTTCATGGCCTTGCTCCTGAAGATGAAGTACCTCAGCAGCTCGGGCTCCGCTATGGAGAGCCACTGGGAGAGGGTGAAGACCACCCCCCTGGAGGAGGACATGCGCTTCCCCCTCAGGCTGACCCACTCGTAGGGAATGGGATGGGGGGCCTCCCCCCCGAAGACCCTCTCCACGATCAGCCTCCCCGTCTCGTAGCTCCCCCCCTTCACGGCGTGATCCTTCCCGAAGGGCTCGCAGGTCACCCCCAGCAGCTTCCACCTGGCCGGCCACTCCACCCTCCAGGTGAGCTTCCCCTCCCCCCTGGTGTAGTCCGCCTTTCCCTCGTGCCCGCACCCCTGCACGTAGTCGCAGCCCTCGCACACGTACTTCACGTAGGGACCGGACCAGTCGTAGGCCCTGGTGGTGGAGATCCTCCCGCAGTTCTCGCAGAGGGGATCGTAGGGGAGCCAGTCCTCGGGGAGGGGGCGGTCCCGGTACCTGTTGAGGATCTCCCTTATCTCCCGCGCCCTCTCCAGGGAGAGCCTTATGAGGTGGGCCATCCTGCCGCTCCTGTAGACCTGGCTCCCGAAGAAGACCGTGAGCCTCAGGCCGAACTCCTTGAGGGAGGAGAGGAAGTCCCTTGAGAAGTAATCCACGAAGTTCTGGAAGCCAGGCTCGGGGGAGGGGAGGTTGGCGTAGGGCATGCCGAGGTACTGCCGGTAGGAGGGGGGAAGGGGCCAGGGAACCCTGCGGAGGGGATCGAAGTCGTCGGCGTACCAGATGGCCTCCGCCTCTCCCCCCCTCTCCTCCACCGCCCTCCTCACCCCGTCGGCGATGAAGACATCGTGGGAGTGACCTATGTGGATGTGGCCGGAGATGGAGATGCCGCTGGCTATGACGTGCCTCCCGCCCCTCCTCAGGAGCTCCTCCGCCACCTCGTCCACCCAGTGCATCGAAGATTTTATCCGGTCCCTTCCTAAAATCTACCGTGCCCGGACCGGCCAGCAGAATGAAAAGCATTCCTCCCTCCAGCACCTTCAGGGTCCTCTCCCTGGCCAAGAGGCTGGAGAGGGAGGGGAGGAGGATCCTGCACCTGGAGGTGGGGGAGCCCGACTTCGACACCCCGGAGCACGTGAAGAGGGCGGCCTGGGAGGCCCTGCAGAGGGGGATGACCAAGTACACCCCCTCCGAGGGCCTGCCCGAGCTCAGGGATGCGGTGGCGGAGAGGGTGGGGGCGGGGAGGGAGAACGTGCTGATCACCCCGGGGGCCAAGCACGCCATCTTCTGCGCCATGGCGGCCGTCCTGGATCCGGGGGACGAGGTGATCCTTCCCTCCCCCTGCTGGACCTACGACGGAATCGTGCTGAGCGCGGGGGGGAGGCCCGTCTTCCTGGAGACCAGGATGGAGGAGGGCTTCAGGGTGGATCCGGGGAGGCTGGAGGAGAGCCTGACCCCCAGGACCAGGCTCATCGTCCTCAACTCCCCCTCCAACCCCACGGGGGCCGTGCAGAGGAAGGAGGACCTGAGGGCCATCCTGGAGCTGGCCAGGGAGAGGGACATCTGGATCCTCACCGACGAGATCTACGACCGCCTGGTGTACGAGGGGGAGAGCCCCAGCCTCCTCTCCCTCTCCGGCTCCCTGGAGGGCATCATCTACATCAACGGCTTCTCCAAGACCTACGCCATGACGGGCTGGAGGCTGGGGTACGCCGTGGCCCCCAGGGAGCTGGTGGAGGAGATGAACAAGATCCAGCAGGCCTCCGTCTCCTGCGTCCCCGGCTTCGTGCAGGTGGCGGGCCTGGAGGCCCTGAGGGGGCCCCAGGACTTCGTGGAGAGGATGAGGGAGGAATTCAGGCGGAGGAGGGACTTCTTCCTCAAAGGGCTTTCCTCCCTGGGTCTCAGGTGCCTCCCGCCCCAGGGCGCCTTCTACGCCTTTCCCCGCCTGCCCCAGGGCTGGACGGACTCCACCCTCTTCTGCGAGCTCCTGCTCAGGGAGGAGGGAATAGCCTCCGTCCCGGGGGCCGGCTTCGGCCCCTTCGGGGAGGGGCACGTCAGATTCAGCTTCGCCTGCTCCCTGGCCGTCCTGGAGGAAACCCTGAACAGGCTCAGGGCCTTTCTGGAGGCTCATACCTGAGGGAGAGGAGCTCCCTGATCCGCCTGGCCCTGACCTCCCCTATTCCCTCCACCCTTTTGAGCTCGCGCTCGGAGGCCCTCATCACCGCCTCCACCGTTCCGAAGTGCCTCAGGAGCCTGTCCGCCAGGACGGAAGAAACTCCGGGCAGCCCCTCCACCACGAACCTCTGCTGGAGGAAGAGGGGCCACCCCTCCCGCTTCGTCCTGAGGGGGGGAAGCCTCCTCCTCTCCTCCCCCTCCCTCCTGGCCAGCAGCCAGAGGAGGGAGGCGGTCTGGGAACCGTCCCTGGTCCTGAGCACCGGCACCCCCAGGTCCATCACCAGGTGTAGGAGGGCCCCCAGGACGGCATGGGGGTGGAGGCCCAGCTCCTCCGGATCCTCCCTTCCCTCCAGGACCAGCAGGGGCTTCTCGTACCTCTCCCTGAGCCTCGCCGCCTGATCCCTGAGCCTGCCGTCCACCAGGGACCTCACGAAGTCCCTCACGGACTTCCTCTCCACCGCCACCCTCTCGCTTATCACGAAGTCCCCCACCTCCAGCCTCGCCCCCTCCACCTCCACCCCCCTCTCCCTGAGCCCCCTCTCCACCTCCCCTCCCAGCTCCTGCCAGTCCGCCAGGATCCTCAGCCTTCTCCGAAGAACCTCTCCAGTCTCTCCCGTACCTCTCCCTCCCCCACCTTCTCCATCCTCTCCCTTATCCAGCTGGGAAGGCTCCTCCTCACGAAGGGGGAGGCCACCCTCTCGTCCAGGAAGAGGATGGCCGCCCTGTCCTGAAGCAGCCTGTGGGCCCTCCCGGCCGCCTGGGCCAGCCTGCGGTGGGCGGGGAGGTAGTAGCCGTACTCCTTTCCCTTCCCCGGGAACTGCCTCTCCCAGTACTCCACCACCCTTTCCAGGCGCTGGCTGGGAGGGGCGTAGGGTATGCCCACCACCGCCACCGAGTCCATCTGGTGACCGGGGAAGTCTCCCCCCTCCGCATTCCTTCCCCCCATCACCCCGAGGAGGACCGCCCCTCCCCTCTCCGCCCAGGACTTGAACTCCCTGATCCTGCGCTCGTTCTCCTCGGAGGAGCTCTCCCTCTCCTCCACCAGGAGGGGACGGCGCAGGACCTTCCTGAGCCCCACCTCCAGCCCCTCCAGCACCTCGTAGCTGGCGGCGAAGATCCCCACGTTGCCGGGGGTGGCGGCCTCCACCTCGGCCAGGATCCTCACCATCTTCTTGTACATCTCCGGCCCCCTGCTCGTCTCCTTGGTGGTCACCCCCCTCACCACCAGCGCCAGCACGTGCTCCGGGGGGAAGGGGGAGGAACAGCGGAGCCTGAGGGGGGAAGGGAGGCCCACCACGTCCGCGTAGGCCTCCAGCGGGGAGAGGGTTCCGGAGACGCAGAAGACCGCCGCGGCCTCCCTCCACAGGGGAAGGGTGAGGAACCTGGGATCGAGGGCCTGAACCTCCACCGCCGGCACCCCTCCCTGCACCGAGACCACCCTCATGAAATCCTCCCTCCCCCTGGTCTCCTCCAGCCAGAGGAGGAACCTGCCCGCCGCCCGCAGGTGGGAGCGGGGAATCCTCCCCTCCCTCACCCTGAGGAGGAGGAGCTCCTCCCCCGCCCTCAGGAGATGCTCCCCCGCCTCCCCCACCCTCCCCAGCCTCTCCTCCAGCTCCCCCTCCAGCTCCCCCTCCCCCAGCACCCTCTCCTCACCCTCGGCCAGCCCACCGGCCAGCCGCTCCACCGCCTCCCGCACCTCGGAGCAAAGCTCCTCCGCCAGGCGGTCCCCCAGCTCCCTCCCCTCCCTCTCCGCCCTGGAAAGGGAGGTGAGGGTCATCCGCTCGCTGGCCAGCTCCACCGCCAGCTCGGGAAGGTTGTGGGCCTCGTCGAAGACCAGCGCCAGGGAGGGAAGGTCCGCGCCCAGCCCCTTCAGGAAGGAGGGGCGGATGGAGGGATCGAGGAGGTAGAGGTAGCTGCAGGCCACCACCTTCATCCCTGGCATCAGGCGCCTGGAAACCTCGTAGGGGCAGACCCCCTCCTCCCTGCACCTCCTCAGGAGCTCCCCCGCCCTCACCCTCCTTCCCCAGAACTCCCCGACCAGCTCCCACCCCGGCCTGAAGAACTCGCACCTCCCCTCCCTCCTCAGGAGGGAGCAGAGGTGGGCGGCCTCCGCCGCCCCCGAGGCGTGCTCCCTCAGGACGGGATGGAGGCACATCTCCCTCCTCCCCCTCACGGACATGCCGGGAACGTCGAGGCGGGGGGAGAGGGCCTCCAGCTCCTCCACCACCCGGTCCAGCTGGGCGTGCGTCCTCGAGCAGTACACCACCTTCTTACCCTCCAGCTCGGGGGAGGAGAGGAGTCCGCAGAGGAGGGCCACCGTTTTCCCCATGCCGGTGGGGCCCTCCGCCACCAGGGCCACGGACTCCCTCAGGGCTCTATCGACGTAGGCCATGAGCTCCAGCTGGGGCCTCCTCACCTCCGGGTAGGGGAAGATCTCCAGCCCGCGGGGCCTCACAGGGCCAGGTTGTAGACCAGGATCCATAGAAGCAGCCAGCAGGCGAGGAAGGACCAGAAGCCGAGCCTGAGGGCCTGCACGAGGGACCAGCCCCCGGGGAACTGGGAGGGGGGAAGCCTCAGGAGAAGGGGGGCCAGCCTGTAGGCCAGGAGGAAGAGGAGGAGGAAGAGGAGGAGGGCGGGAAGGGGGGAGCCCAGCCCTGCGGAAAGGAGGCCCGAGCCCGCCCCCGCCAGGGCCCCGAAGAGCATGAAGGGCAGGGAAGCCTTGCTCTTGAACTCCATCTCCACCTCTGGCTAAGGTGGAGTAAAAAGGTTCCATCCGGCCTCCACCAGCACCAGCTCCTCGAAGGGGAACCGGAGCCTGGCCAAGATCCTCGCCTCTAGCCCTCCCTCCTCCAGCCTCCTCAGGCTTTCCTCCACCCCCGAGAGGGAGGACTGGACGAAGAGGGCCCTCCCTCCGGGGGAGAGGTGGAGAGGGAGCCCGGAGAGGAAGGGATCGAGCACCCTCCTGCCGTTCCTCCCCCCGCTCCAGCGCGGATCCTCCTCCCCCTCCTCCGGAAGGTAGGGGGGATTGAAGAGGATCAGGTCGAAGGTGGAGGGGCCCACGGGGGAGAAGAGCTCCCCCCTCCTCAGCTCCACCCTTTTCCCCACCCCGTGCCTCCAGGCGTTCAGCCAGGCGCAGCGGAGGGCCACCTCGCTCACGTCGGTGGCCACCACCCTTCCTCCCTGCTCCGCCGCCAGCACGGCCAGCATCCCGCACCCCGTCCCCAGCTCCAGCACCCTTTCCCCCTCCCTCACCCTGAGGTGATCGGCCAGCAGGAAGGTGTCCTCGGCGGGCTCGTAAACCCCCGGGAGGACCAGGAATTCCCTCCCCCGGTAAAAGGCCTTCATCCTGAAGGGAGGACGTGGGAGGGGATAAGGCTAGAGGATGAGCCTGGCGGAGAGGATCAGGCTGGACATCCCCAGCACGTCGCACAGGGAGGTCATGAGGGGTCCCGTCACGTTGTCGGGGTTCAGGCCCCTGGCGAAGGAGAAGAGGGTGAGGAGGGTGGAGGAGAGGATCACGGTGGGGGTGAGGAGGAGGCCGCTCACCAGCATCACCAGGGCATACCTCGCCGAACCCCCCGCCAGCAGGAGGTACAGCAGGAAGAAGAGGGAGGTGGCCGTGTACATGCTCAGGCTGGAGAGGGAGAGGGCCTTCATGTTGAAGTAGAGCTCCCTCCTCTCCCCCCTGGCTATGGTTCCCAGGTGGAGGGCCGTGCTCAGCCTTGCCCCCAGGATGGATCCCACGTTCCCCGCTATGTCGTTGATGACGGGCACCAGGACGAGGAGGAAGGAATAAGTGGTGAGGAAGCCCAGGTTGGACTCCGCCAGCAGGCCGGAGAAGGTGGAGACGAGGGCGCACGCCACCAGGATGAGGTAGCTCTCCGCCACCGTCCTCCAGAAGCGCATCCCCTCACCCCCACCAGAGGACCGCCAGGTAGATACAGAAGACGGTGATGATGTCCCCGGCGGTGGTCATCACGGGTCCCGTCACCGTGTCCGGATCCCACCCTCCCCTGAAGGCCTGGAAGGCCACCAGGACGGTCAGCAGGGTTATGAGCAACCCCGAGAGCAACCCCGAGACCGTCGCTATCCAGAGGAGGGAAAGGAGGTGGAAGGAAAGGCCCAGGGAGCCCCTGATCAGGAAGGAAATGAGAACTGCGGTGACGGAGCCCACCACGCTCAGGAAGAGGGAGGCCAGGACGTTCCCCACCAGCTCCCAGCTCCTGGAGAAGCGGGGTTTCAGGGTACCCAGGTGGAGGGCGGTTCCCAGCCTGGAGCCCAGGGCGCACCCTATGTTCCCCCTCAGATCCACGAGCGGTGGCACCACGGTTAGGAGGCCTGGAAGGACGCTGAACTTCTCCTTCATCCCCTCCAGCACCGAGCCCGCCCCGAAATCGGCCAGGGCGCAGAAGAGCAGGACCGTAAGGCTCTGGAACAGCAGCATTTTCAGGGTCTTTTCCATCCTCCACCCGAAAACTCCTACCATCCTTTCCTTAAAGGTTGAACCCAGCGCTCGGAGGTCATCCGATAAGTTAAAAAGGGAGCAGGAGGGGAGAAAAACGGGATAAAAATGAAGGTAGGAAAGGAACTGATAGGACCGGCGGCCTTCTACATAGGACTGCTGATAGCGGTGGTGGCAGCGGCTGCCGTGGAGCCCTCCGGCAAGCTCTACGGGGTGCTGGCGGTGCTGGGAATCATCGTGGCCCTCCTCAACATCACGGCGGAGGAGGTCAACATGTTCATGATAAGCTCCATAGCCTTCATCGTCTCCGCCCTTGGCATGCGGCAGCTGATCGAGGCCAGCGGGGTGGAGCTGGCCAGCGAGCTCATCAACCTGGCGGCGAACATCACGGTCCTGCTGGGGGCCGGAGTGATCATCATAGCCCTCAAGGCCATCTACAAGCTGGCAAAGAGCAAGTAAATCTCAGTCTCCACTCCTACCTTTTATTTTTTGAAGCCCAGCCCTTCGCCTAGACGAGAAAAGGAGCCCCGGGCGGGAATTGAACCCGCGACCTCGCGCTTACCAAGCGCGCGCTCTGACCGACTGAGCTACCGGGGCCATCTTACCTCCTCCGCCCGGCTAAAAAAGCCACACGTGAACCCGGACCACCTTCCCCAGCGCCCCGAGACCCCCGAACGACCGTTCCTTCCGGCCCCGTCCGACCAAGCCTTAAGTAAGGGGAGGAACGAGTGTGCTAGGGGGAACCGATGAAGGAGCCGAAGGAGCCCAGGGTGGTGAACCTGGAGGAGAGGGATCTCCCGGAGGTCATGGAGATAGGATACAAGTGCTTCCCCGATCCCTATCCCCTTCCCCTGCTGGAGCAGCTTTACAGGAGCGATCCCTCCGGCTTCCTGGGCGTCAAGATAGGCGGAAAGCTGGTGGGGTACCTGATCTGCACCATGAGATGGGGGGGAGTGGGGCACATCCTTTCCATAGCCGTGGACCCCCAGTACCGCAGGAGGGGAATAGGAAGGGCCCTCATCCTGAAGGCCCTGGAAAGGCTGAGGGGAAGGGGGGCCACCGCCGTGAGGCTGGAGGCCAGGAAGAGCAACACGGGCGCCAGGGCCTTCTACGCCTCCCTGGGCTTCAGGGAAGAGAGGGAGCTCCCCCACTACTATGAGGACGGGGAGACCGCCGTGCTCATGTGGTATACCTTCTCCACATGAGCTAGCGTCCGCCCTCCAGGTCCTTGAGCGTGAGCACGCGCAAACCGGGGGGAACCCTCTCCACCCTCGACTGGATTCCCACCAGGTTCCTCACCCCTCGCCCGGCGGCCAGCTCCGCCATCTCCTGCGTGATGATGCCGTCCAGGACCACGGTGTGCACCCCCTCCACCTGCTGAAGCCTCTCCTTCAGCTCCCTCACCGGCACCTCCTCGAGCCTCTCCAGGGCCTGGTTGAGCAGCTGCGCCTTCAGCGATCCCTGCATCCCCTCCAGCAGCTCCTTTAGCCTTGAGAGCTCCGCCCTCCCCTCCTGCGGTCTCCGCCTGAGCTCCTCCACCGGCACCTTGTTCTTCAGCGCCTTCAGCACTTCCTTCCTCGTCAGCTCCTCCACGCTCTTACCGTTGGGGGGTCTGGCCACGTAGTCTATCTTCACCAGCTGCATCAGCTCCTTCAGGATCAGGTCCCCTCCCCTGTCGCTGTCCAGGAAGGCCGTGACCGTTTTGTTCTTGCAGAGGTCCACGATGGCCTTCGGAACGTTCGTCCCCTCCACCGCCACGGCGTTGCGGATGCCTGCCCTGAGGAGGTTGAGGACGTCGGCCCTCCCCTCCACCAGGATGATGGCGTCCGAGTCCAGCACCCCTGGTCCGGCGGGGAGGCCCTGGTACTCAATGAGCTCGCTGGCCCTCAGGTTCTCCTTGACCTGCTCGGAGAGCTCCTGGCTCTCGGGGGCCTCCAGCTCCAGCTGGGAGAGGAGCTCCTTGGCCCTCTCCACGATGTACTTGCGCTTGCCCTCCCTGACATCCTCGATCTTCTCCGTCCTTATCTTCGCCTCGCAGGGTCCCACCCTGTCCACCGTCTCCAGCGCGGCCGCTATGATGGCCGTCTCCACCTTGTCCAGGCTGGAGGGAATCAGGATGGTGCCCGTGGACTTCCCCTGGCTGGTCGTCAGCTCCACCTTGATCCTGCCTATCCTGCCGGACTTCAGCAGCTCCCTGAGGTCCAGGTCCTCTCCCAGCAGCCCCTCCACCTGCCCGAAGATGGCTCCCACTACATCGGGGCGCTCCACCACCCCGTTGGCCTCTATCCGGGCGTGGATGAGGTACTTTACTGCTCCGAACTCCTCCTTCATGTTCTCACCCTCCTTCCTAACCGCCTCTTCCCTTACCAGCTCCTTGAGCGGTTTTTCCCTCAATCGCTCACCAGAAGGTTTGATTGGTTCCTTCCGGAGCCTCCTGCTTCAAGGACGGTACCGGCCGGAGCCGACACCGCCTCCACAGGACGGGCTCAGCCCGCTTCTTCTATTCCCTCCCCTTATAAATACTTCACTACCCTCTGTCCAGCCCGAACAGGCAGACGCTCACCACGCTCATGGGGGGAAAGCCTCCCAGGTTGTGGGTGAGGCCCAGCCGGGGGTCCCTGAGCTGCCTGGGCCCAGCCTTCCCCTGCAGCTGCTTGTATATCTCGTACACCATCCTCAGACCCGAGGCCCCTATGGGATGACCGAAGCACTTGAGCCCCCCGTCCGGCTGGCAGGGTATCTCCCCGTCCAGCTCGAAGAAGCCCGCCTCCACATCCTCCGCCGCCTTTCCCCTGGGGGAGATGCCCAGGTCCTCGTAGGTGACCAGCTCGGTGATGGAGAAGCAATCATGGACCTCCAGGAGGTCCAGCTCCCTGCGGGGATCCTGCACCCCCGCCTCCTGATAGGCCCTCCTGGCCGCCCTGACCGTGGTCTCCACGTGGCACCCATCCCACCGGTAAAGCAGTTCCTCCCCCGAGGAGGTAGCCACCTGCATGGCCTTCACGTAAACCGGATCCTCCCTGTACTCCCTGGCCTTCTCCGCCCTCACCACGATGGCCGCCGCCGCCCCATCGCTCACCCCGCAGCAGTCGTAGAGGCCCAGCGGCCAGGCGATGATGGGTGCTCCCAGCGCCTCCTCCACCTTGATCTCCCTGCGGAGGTGGGCCTTGGGATTCTTGGCCCCGTTCCTGTGGCTCTTCACCGAGATCTTGGCCAGGACCTCCCTTCCCCTCTCCGGGCTCAGCCCGTAGGTGTCGAAGTACCTGACCGCCATCATGGCGAAGGCCCCCGGAGCCGTAACGTTGGGGAAGATGATCCTGTTCTTGGAGCCCATGGCGGCACCGAACTCCGGAAGGCCCCCGTATCCCACGTCCTTGAGCTTCTCCACCCCCAGGGCCAGGGCTACCTCGCAGGCCCCGGAGGCCACGGCGTAGCAGGCCGCCCTCAGGGCCTCCGAGCCCGTGGCGCAGAAGTTCTCCACCCTGGTGACGGGAATGAAGGGAAGCTTCAGGGTGACGGAGAGGGGAAGGGCGCTCTTTCCCGCGAAGACCTCCTCGAAGCAGGTCCCCAGCCAGGCCATCTCTATGTCCTCCTTCTCCATGCCCGCATCCTCCAGGGCCTCCTGGAAGGCCTCCACGATCAGATCTTCATACCCCGCGTCCCACCTCTCCCCGAACCTGGTGCAGCCCATCCCCACGATGGCCACCTTATCCTTGATCCCCATCGCCCACCTCCGGAACCGCCTTCCAGAAATAAGTTACGATCCCCCTCACGGGATCGACGTACTTCCTCCGGAAGCTCATCCTGACGGGGGCCCCCACCCTTAGCTCCCCCGCCTCGCAGTCCGTGAAGTCGAACCAGAACCTCCCTCCCCCTTCAAAGTCCACTATTCCGTAGATGGCGGGCCTGTTCACCGAGAAGGCGAGCATGTCCTCGGTGTAGCTGAAGATCCTTCCCCTCCTGTCCGAGAAGCGGTAGGGCTCCAGGTCCGTACCGCCGCAGGCCACGCAGACCCTCTGGGGGGGATACTGGGGGACCCCGCAGGCCCTGCACCTGGCCCCCACCAGGGCCAGGATGGCCCTCCTCTCCCTCCAGGAGAGGGAAAGGGAGGTGGGGGCTATCTCCTCCCCCCTCAGTCCCTTCTCCACCGGCATCATCTCCCTCCAGGCGAGGTACCTCTCGTAGCTGTTCAGTTCCTTCCTCCTGGCCAGCGCCCTCCTCACCTTCCCCCCTCCCTTCCCGGTCACGGTGAGGAGGAGGGAATCGCTCCCCGCCCCGTAGCCCGCCACCACCACCTTCCCCCCCGGCTCCACCTCCTCCAGCGCGGCGGCGAGGAGGAGGAGGGGATGGGCCGCCCCGGCGTTCCCCACCTGCTCGAAGAGGCTGGGCTGGACCTGCTCGGGGGAGAAACCCAGCTCCCTGGCCAGCCTGGGGTGATCCCGCGGGAAGAGGGGTGGCAGGGCCACCCTGGAGATCCGGGAGGGCTCCAGCCCGTGCTTCCCGAGCAGGCCCTGCACCGAGAGGCGGAGGAACTTGAAGTAGCCCTCCTCCCTTATCCAGCGGTCCTCCCAGGAGCGGGTGAAGACCTCCCCTTCCACCCTCCAGTAATCCGGAAAGTCCTGGGAGAGGGAGTGGAAGCCCTCCAGCCTGGCCAGCCTCTCCTCCCCCACCAGCACGGCCGCGGCGGCGTCCCCGTACATGACCTCCTGCAGGCTTCCCGCCCTCCCCCTCCTGCAGTCGGAGGCCACCACCAGCACCCTCTTCCCCTCCCTCGCCTCCTCGAAGGCCGAGAGCAGGGCCCTCAGCCCCGCCGCCGGGGAGCCCGTGAAGTCCGCCGTCTTCACCTCCTCCCCCAGGTCCAGGGCGGTGGCCAGGATGGCCGCGTTCATCCTCTCCGCATAGGGAGGGGTGGTGGTGGCGAAGTACACCGCCCCTATTCCCTCCCTCTCCTCCCCCAGGCAGTCCCTGGCGGCCTCCACCCCCATGGTGAGACTGTCCTCGTCCCAGTTGGCCACCGTCCTTTCTCCGGGCAGGAGGGCGGCCGGGTTGAGCCAGGAGGCCACCGCCTCGTAGAGGACGGCCCTGTCCATCCGGTATCTGGGGAGATAAACCCCGCAGGAGGCTATTCCCACCATCCCCCTTCCCTCCCAGTGAGAACCAAAAAAGCTTTCATACCACCCCCTCCCTCCTCATCTCCTCTATCTCCCCCTCACCGTATCCCAGCTCCCTGAGGATCTCCTCCGTGTGCTCCCCCAGCGAGGGGGCCCTCCTCCTCACCCTGAAGGAGAAGAGGGAGGACCTGAAGGGAAGGCCCAGCACCCTCCTTCCCCCCTCCTCCACCATCATCCCCGTCTCCCGCACCTGGGGATCGGAGAAGACCTCCTCCAGAGAGTAAACGGGGGCCACGGGCACGTCCGCCTCCGCCAGGATCCTGAACCACTCCTCCCTGGTCCTGGTCTGGAAAAGCCTCCGGAGGTCCTCGAAGATCTCCTCCCTCCTTCCTAGGTCCCACTGGCTGTCCCCGTACTCCTCCTTCCCCAGCGCCCCGCACAGCCTCCTCCAGAAAACCTCCTCCAGACAGCCCACGCTGAGGTACCGGCCGTCCGAGGTCCGGTAGACCGAGTAGCAGGGGAAGCGGCCAAGCAGGGGAAGGGTCTCCCCGCTCACCTCCCACCCCTCCAGGTGAAGGGAGGAGGGGAGGGTGAGGAAGAAGAGGGAGGCGCCCAGCAGGGAGAGATCGAGACGTTGTCCCTTCCCCGTCCTCTCCCTGTGGAGAAGGGCGGAGAGGATGGCCACCGTGGCCAGCAGGCATCCGCCCACGTCGGCTATCTGCACCCCGGGCACCACGGGCCTTCCCTCCCCGTCCCTGGTGAGGCCGAGGATTCCCCCCAGCGAGATGTAGTTGATGTCATGGCCGGGGAGCCCGCGGTACGGTCCCTCCCTGCCGTAGCCCGAGATGGAGCAGTAGATGAGGCGGGGGTTCGCCCGGCTGAGGACCTGATAGTCAAGCCCCCACTCCTCCATCGTCCCGGGCCTGAAGTTCTCCACCAGCACGTCGCTCCTCTCCGCCAGCCTGAGCAGGACCTCCCTTCCCCTCCCGGACCGCAGGTTCAGGGTCAGGCTTCTCTTGTTCCTATGGATGGCGGAGAAATAGGGGGGCAAGGTGCGGGCGTGGTCTCCCCTCCCCGGTTCCTCCACCTTGATCACGTCCGCCCCCAGGTCGGCCAGCAGGGTGGTGAAGGGAAGGTACCGGGTGAGGTCCACCACCCTTATTCCCTCAAGCATCTCCAGCCTACCACCTGAAGAGCTCAGGATGCTGGCGGGCCAGCTCGTAGTAGCCCATCGCCCCGGCCTCCGCCCTGGCCCTCTGCTCCTCCTGATCCAGCTCCTTCACCAGCCTGGCGGGCACGCCCGCGAACATGGTGCCGGGCGGAACCTCTGTTCCCTCCCTTACCACCGAGCCGGCCGCCACGATCGAGTTCCTCCCTATCCTGGCCCCGTTCAGGATGACGGAGCCTATCCCCACCAACACATGATCCTCCACGATGGCCCCGTGGATCACCGCCCCATGCCCCACCGTCACGTAGTCCCCCACGGAAACCTCCGTGCTCATGTCCGTGTGGAGCACGCAGTTGTCCTGGATGCTGGTGAACCTTCCCACCCTCACCGGATTCAGGTCTCCCCTCAGGACCGCCCCGGGCCAGACGCTGCTTCCCTCCCCCACCTCCACCTCCCCCACCAGGCAGGCCAGCGGAGATACCAGGGCCCCGGGATGAATCCTGGGCCTCTTCCCTCCGAACTCGTAGAGGGGCATCAGAAAACTAATCCTCCCCCTCCTTAAACCTTCCCGTGACCAAGGTTAATTTAGCCCGAAGGAAAAGGAGGATGGTGCCCCGGTGGTGTAGCCCGGCCAATCATCCGGCCCTTTCGAGCACTAACGGGGAAAGGCCGTGACGCGGGTTCAAATCCCGCCCGGGGCACCA
>CAZDZG010000021.1:0-6417 GCA_964509845.1 Hadarchaeota archaeon (SeqCode)
CCGAGCTCTATTCCCTCCTCAACCGGTTCCCCGTCTCCTGCTAGATAAGATTAAACGGGGAGGGGGGGAAGGAGGGAGGTGAGCCCTTGGCGCCCTCCCCTGCAGGCCCGCTAGGGGTTTCCCTCCTGGGTTGTGGTGAGATAGGGGGCATCCTGGCCAGGGCGATCAGGGAGGGAAGGGCGGGGAAGGTACGGCTCAGGTACCTCTTTGACAGGGATCCCGCCAGGAGCAGGAGGCTGGCGGAGGAGCTGGGGGGAGGGGTGAGGGTGGCGAGTTCCTTCTCCGAGCTCCTCTCCGACCCGGAGACCAGGGTGGTGGTGGAGGCAGCCTCCCAGGAGGCCGTGGCGGAGTACGGGGAGGAGATCCTGCGCTCGGGAAAGGATCTGATGGTGATGAGCGTGGGGGCCCTGGCCGACGAGGACCTGCTCCGCCGGCTGAGGGAGGCGGCGGCCGAGGGGGGAAGCAGGATCCACATCCCCTCGGGCTCCGTGCTGGGGGTGGATGGGGTGAAGGCGGCGGGGCTGGTGGGGATCAGGGAGGCAAGGCTCATCACCCGGAAGCCCCCGGCGGCCCTGGCCTACAGTCCCTACCTGAGGGAGAGGGGGATGGACCTTTCCAACCTGAGGGAGCCGAAGGTGGTGTTCGAGGGGACCGCGAGGGAGGCGGTGAGGGCCTTCCCCGAGAGCGTGAACATAGCGGCCACCCTGGCGCTGGCGGGGATAGGTTTTGAGAGGCTCAAGGTGAAGATCATAGCGGATCCCTTCCTGGACAGGAACGTGCACGAGCTGAGGCTGGAGGGGGAGGCGGGGGAGATGGTGACGGTGGCCAGGAACGTGCCCTCCCCCGGCAACCCCAGGACCAGCTACCTGGCGGCCCTCTCGGCCATCATGAGGCTCAGGGACCTGGTGGAGACCCTGCTGGTGGGAACTTAGGTGACGGCCAGCCCGTACTTCCTGGCTATCTCTAGGAAGCTCTCCGCCACCAGCTTGACCTCCTCCCAGGTCAGGCCGTAGGTGTTGAGCTTGAAGTGCCTGGTGAGGCCGGGCTGGATCCCCACGATCCCCCTTCGCTTGAGCTCCTCGTAGAGGAAGAAGCCCTTCCTGGGATGGGTCCTGGAGATCCTGTAGAGGCCTTCGGACTCCAGGTGGATGAGCGTGTGCCTCTTGGGTCTCTCCCCCAGCTGCCTGGTCCCCTCTATCCTCTCCAGCTCCCCCACCAGGTACCTGGCCTTCCTCACCTCCTCCTCCCACCTTCCCACCCTCTCCACCACGTGAGGGAAGGAAGCCATCAGGGTTACCAGCGGGGCACCCATCACCGTGCACCCGAGCAGCGCCAGTTCCTTCTCGGGGAAGGACCTGCCGCTCCATTCCCCCCTGATCTCCGACCTCCTCAGCACCCTCTCCGCCACCTCCCCTCCCAGGGCCAGGATTCCGGTGGGGGCGCTGGAGGCCCAGCTCTTGTGCCCGCTGCTGACCAGCACGTCCGCCCCCAGCCTCTTCCCGTCCACGGGCATCACCCCCGCGGTGTAGGCGGCGTTGAGGAGGAAGGGCACCCCCCACTCCCGGCACAGCTTTCCCACCTCCCCCGCCTCCGCTAGGTTCCCGTAGAAGGAGTCCACGTGGGTGAGCAGCACCAGGGAGGGTGGCCTCCCGGTCTCCCTCTTCACCCTCTCCAGGGTTTCCTGATAGGCCTGGGGGGTGATCCTGAACTCTGGGGGACCGGAGTGGGGGACCTCCCTCACCCGCAGGCGGGCCAGCTCGGCGGCCAGGTAGGTGGAGTAGTGGGCCAGGCTGTCCACCACCACGCAGTCCCCGGGGGAGGCCAGGGAGGAGAAGGCGATGAACTTTCCCTCCCTGCACCTGGTCACCACCCTCGCCACCTCCAGGTTCAGGAACTTCGCCAGGTCCTCCAGGAAATCCGCGATGGGGGGGCGCTCTATCCTGTCCAGCCTGGGGGTCTTGGGAGGGCACCAGTCGCAGACGGAGTACCCGTCCCCGAACTCCAGCAGGGCCCTCCTGGCCTCCGGGGTGAGGATCCCTCCCCTCTGGATGGGGTTGAGGTTGATGAGGCCCTCCCTTCCCAGTTCCCTCCGGAGCTCCCTGTACCTGGAGAGGCGGTTGGGGGTAAGGCCCATCCCCCTTACTCCGGAGGGGGAGGTATTTTTAGCCGAGGGGGAGGAGGTGGGAAGATGAGGAAGATTCTGCTGAGGTACCCCCCGGAGATGGCGGAGAAGCCCGTTTTCGCCACCGTCCTGCTGGAGACGGGCATCCCGGCCAACATCCTGTACTCCAGCATAGGGGCCAGGGGAGGGGAGATCCTGATAGGGGTGGACGCTCCCCCCGAGGCGGTGGAGAGGATGCTCGCCCTCTTCCGCAGAAAGGGGGTGGAGGCGGTGGAGGTGAGGAAGGCGGTGGAGGTGGACAGGGAGCGCTGCATCGACTGCGGCGCCTGTCTCTCCCTCTGCCCCACCCAGGCCCTGAGGTTTTCCCCCGATTACTCCCTCGAGGTGGTGGAGGAGAGGTGCGTGTGCTGTGAGGCCTGCGTTCCCGCCTGCCCGGTGAGGGCCATCACCGTGAGGAGCTTCGAATGATCTCCCTGAGGTGGTCCTACCGGGAGACCAGGCTGCTGGTGAAGACCGACACCCCGGAGGCGGCCAGGGCCTGCGTGCTGGCCGCCCTCAGGGCCAGGAGGGAGGTGGAGAGGTTCATGCTCCTTCACCCGGAGTTCCGCTACTCCCTCGAGCCCCTTTCCTTTCCGGGGGAGAGGTTGCCCAGGGTGGTGGAACTCATGGTGGAGGCGGGAAGGAAGGCTGGGGTGGGGCCCTTCGCCGCGGTGGCGGGGGCCATTGCCCAGCTGGCCCTGGAGGGGGCGAAGGAGGCGGGGGCGGTCAACGCGGTGGTGGAGAACGGCGGCGACATAGCGCTGGACGGCAGGAGGGAGTTTTCGGTGGGGATCCTCGCGGGGGAGCACCCCCTTTCCGGCAGACTGGTCCTCTCCCTCTCCCCGGCGGAGCTTCCGGCGGGGGTATGCACGAGCTCCGGAACGGTGGGGCCCTCCCTCAGCTTCGGCTGGGCCGATGCCGTTACGGTGATCTCCGATGAGGCCGCCCTGGCCGATGCGGCCGCCACCTCCATCTCCAACGAGGTGAGGGGGGAGGCGGAGGAGGCGGTGGGAAGGGGGCTGGACAGGGCCAGGGAGATCCCGGGGGTGAGGGGATGCCTGATCCTCTTCCGGGACAGGGTGGGGGCGGTGGGGAGGCTTCCCGCCCTGCGCTGGGCGAGGAGGAAGCTCTCCCCCCCTCCCGCCTGGCCCCTCCCGCTGGAGGAGTGGTGGGGCCGGTAAGGTTAAATGGGAGGGGATAAGTAAAAGCGAGTGTTGGACGACTTTCCCAGGGGCTCGGAGCTCAATCCCTACGTGAGGGAAAAGATAAGGCAGATGCTGTGCGAGGACCTTGGCTTTGGGGACCTCACCACCGAGGTCCTGGTGGATCCCCGGACGGTGGTGAGGGCCAGGATAGTCTCCAATGAGGAGGGGATCCTTGCCGGGATCCCCGAGGCCAGCCTGGCCTTCAAGGAGATGGGGGTGAGGATCCTGAGTTCCAAGCAGGACGGGGAGCCCCTCCGCCCCGGCGAGGTGGTGATGGAGGTGGAGGGGCCGGCCCAGGGAGTGCTGAAGGCGGAAAGGGTTTCCCTCAATCTCCTCATGCGCATGAGCGGGGTGGCCACGGCGGCCAGGATGATGGTGGAGAAGGCCAAAAGGGTGGCCCCGGACGTGAGGGTGGCCGCCACCCGCAAGACCCTTCCTCTCCTGACCTACTTCGACAAGAGGGCGGTGATGGTGGGGGGAGGGGATCCCCACCGGTGGAGGCTGGACGATGCCGTTCTGGTGAAGAAGGATCACCTCAGGCTGGTGGACTCGGTGGAGGAGGCGGTGAGAAGGGTCAGGAGGGGGGTGAGCTTCACCAGGAAGGTGGAGGTGGAGGTGACGAGCGCCGAGGAGGCGCTGGCCGCGGCCAGGGCGGGGGCGGACGTGATAATGCTGGACAACGTTCCCCCCTCCGAGGTGAGGAGGGCGGTGGAGGAGCTGAAGAGGGAGGGACTGAGGGAGAGGGTGATCCTGGAGGTCTCGGGTGGCATCACCCCGGAGAACCTGGAGGAGTACGCCAGGGCGGGAGCGGACGTGCTCTCCTCCAGCTACATGACCTTCAGGTCCCTGGCCGTGGACATGAGGCTGGAGATCGTGGAGGTAAAGCGGTAAGGTTAAAAAGGGGGAGGCTTCCCATACTCGAGGGTGAAAGGATGGAGGGACTCTCGCCCAACGCCCAGAAGGTGTACGAGGCGCTTAAGAAGCTGGGCGCCACCTCTCCCAACACCCTCAAGACGGCCGATGACGTGATGAGGGCGGCGAAGCTCCCCAAGGGGATGGTGAACAACTCCCTCATGGAGCTGGTCTCCAAGGGCTTCGCCAAGAGGGTGGCCAGGGAGAAGGCGGCCGGCTACTACCTGTTGAAGTAAGGGTTAAGCCCCCGCCCCCCTTCCTTCCTTCGGATGAGGACGGGGACGGCGGAACTGCCGCTGCACGGGGGACGCTGCCCTCCCTGGCTCTTCGAGAGGATGAAAAGGCTGGGGAGGGCGGTGGTGGGGGTGATCGTGGAGGAGTTTGGGAGGAGGGAATTTCTCCGCAGGATGGGGGATCCCTTTTTCTTCCAGTCCCTGGGCTGCGCCCTGGGCTACGACTGGCACTCCAGCGGCCTGAGCACCGTGACCCTGGGGGCCCTGAAGGAGGGGCTGGATCCCAGGGAGTTCGGGGTGGCGGTGTGCGGGGGAAAGGGTAGGGCCTCGAGGAGGACCCCCGAGGAGATCCGGAGGGCGGCCGAGCTCCTCTCCCTCCCCTCCCACAGGGTGGAGAGGCTGCAGTACGCCAGCAGGATGGCGGCGAAGGTGGACAACGCCTGCCTGCAGGACGGCTACCAGCTCTACCACCATTCCTTCCTCCTCACCGAGGACGGGGAGTGGGCGGTGATCCAGCAGGGGATGAGGGGGAGGTGGGCCAGGAGGTACCACTGGGTCTCGGAGGGGGTGAGGAGCTTCGTGGAGGAGCCCCACTCCGGCATAGCGGGGGAGAGGAGGGAGGAGCTGGTCCTCGACCTGACCGCCAGGGAGAGCGAGGGGGCGAGGAGGGGGAGCCTGGAGCTGGCCAAGAGGGATCCCTCGGAGCTCCTGGCCCTCAGCCGTGAGGCCGAACAGACCTCCCTCGACGAGTACCTCGGCCTCCCCCCAGGGAAGAGGCTGGTCATGCCGGAGGGGCACGGGATCCCGGGGCTGAGCGGGGAGACCCTGAGGGTGCTCAGGAGGGTGAGGGAGCTGGATCCGGGGAGCTACGAGGAGCTGGTGGCGGTGAGGGGCGTGGGACCCAGAACCCTAAGGGCCCTGGCCCTCCTCTCCGCCCTGGTCTACGGGGAGCCTCCTTGCTGGAGGGATCCGGTCAGGTACTCCTTCACCGTGGGCGGTAAGGACGGCGTTCCCTTCCCGGTGGACAGGAGGCACTACGATGAGGTGGTGGAGTTCCTCCAGCTCGCGCTGGAGGAGGCCAGGGTGGACAGGGAGGAAAAGCTGAAGGCCCTCCGCAGGCTGGCTTCGCTGGTGGGGCCGTGAAAAGCCTTTATGCCCGGTCTCCGAGAAGGGATGGTCCCGCGGTAGCTCAGCTTGGTAGAGCGGCCGGCTGTAGACCCGGGCCGCCACCGGCATGTCGGGAGTTCAAATCTCCCCCGCGGGACCAGCCCATCCCTCGGTTCCTCGGAACCGCCGGGATTTTAAGCTCGAAAATCGAAAAGAAAAAGCTGGATGATGAGTTTCACCGCTGCTGAAAAGATGATGCGGTGTGTCTTCCTCTGACAGCAGCACCTTTTTATCCCTCCCGGAGACCACGAGGGGATGGGAGGGTTGGTGGTGAGGTGCGGGGTCTGCGGGGAGGTGCTCTTCCGCTCCCAGCTCCCCTGGCTGCGGGAGCTTCCGGAGGAGGTGAAGACCCAGCTCTCGGAGGCCCTGACCCTCCTGAGGGAGGTGAGCTGGGAGAATCCCTCCTTCGCCAGGGAGGTGGTGCTCTTCTCCATAGCCCTTCACCACCTCAGCTCCCGGCATCCGGAGAGGCTCCGGGAGCTGGTGAGGGTGGAGGAGGAGCCCTGAGGTCGCGTAAGGTTAAAATGAAGTTCTGCCCAAAGGAAAAAGGTTGGCGGCCATAGCGGCGGGGAAACACCCGGTCTCGTTCGATCCCGGAAGTTAAGCCCGCCAGCGATCTGGACGGTACTGTCCTGCGGAAGCGGACGGGAAGTCCAGGACGCCGCCAACCACCTTCCCCTCGAGCCTTCCGGACCAAGGGCGTCATGGCTTCGGCGCCCCGCTTGCTCAAGGGTAGCGG
>CAZDZG010000021.1:6517-18110 GCA_964509845.1 Hadarchaeota archaeon (SeqCode)
CCTTCCGGACCAAGGGCGTCATGGCTTCGGCGCCCCGCTTGCTCAAGGGTAGCGGCACCCGTGTTTGGAGTCGGAGGCCCACCTTTTCCCGGTGCCCGGGGCCGGGTGGAGCCGGCGGGAGGGACGGGGGGAAGACTTTAACCGGGTCGGGGAAAAGAGAATGGGGCGCCCTGGTGGTGTAGCCCGGTCTAATCGGGGGCGAGGAGTCCCCGAGACCAAACATACAGGCCTGTCGAGCCTGTGCCCCGGGTTCAAATCCCGGCCAGGGCGCCACTCATATCCCTTCCTTAAGGAAGATGGAGCCCCATCCCACCGTCCGCAGGGCCCTCTTCTTCGAGGGGCTTGGGGGAGGGAAGGTCAGGTGCGGGGTGTGCGAGAGGAGGTGCGAGGTGGAGGAGGGGGGGACGGGCTTCTGCGGCACCAGGGTCAACCGGGGAGGGGAGATGTACACCCTGATCTACGGCGATGTTTCCTCCCTCTCCGCCAACCCCATAGAGAAGAAGCCCTTTTATCACTTCTGGCCGGGCTCCACGGCCCTCACGGCGGGGAGCTGGGGATGCAACTTCACCTGCCCCTGGTGCCAGAACTGGACCCTCTCCAAGACCAGGCCCTCACCCGAGAGGGCCCATTACCTGAGCCCCGAGGACTTCGTGAGGCTCACCCTGAGGGAGGGATGCCGGGGGACCTCCCTCTCCTTCAACGAGCCCACCCTGATGGTGGAGTGGGCCCTGGACGTCTTCAGGCTGGCCAGGAGGAAGGGACTGTACAACACCTTCGTGAGCAACGGGTACATGACGGGGGAGGTCCTCAGGGCCCTGGCGGAGGCGGGCCTGGACGCCATGAACGTGGACGTGAAGGGGGATGGGGAGGCGGTGAGGAGGCACTGCGGGGCGGAGGTGGAGAAGGTGTGGAGGAACGTGGCCCTGGCCAGGAGGCTGGGCCTCCACGTGGAGGTGGTGAACCTGATCATCCCCGGGGTGAACGACCGGGAGGACCAGCTCCTCTCCCTGATCCGGAGGCACCTGAGGGAGGCGGGGCCGGAGGTCCCCCTCCACTTCACCGCCTATTTCCCCTCCTACCGCTTCACCTCTCCCCCCACCCCGGTGAGGGTGCTGGAGAGGGCCAGGGAGCTGGCGGTGGGGGAGGGGGTGGAGTTCGCCTACGTGGGGAACGTTCCTGGCCACAGGTACGAGCACACCTACTGTCCTTCCTGCGGCGAACTCCTGCTGAGACGCTTCGGCGTGGAGCTGGTGGAGTGCAGGATGAGGGAGAAGCGATGTCCGCGCTGCGGGAGGGAGATACCGGTGGTGGGGGAGCTTCCCGAGGGATGAAAGGAGGGAGAGGTTGGCGAGGAGGATGAAGGTGCTCCTCACGGTGGAGACCCGCTCGTCCAAGGCGAGGGCGGGGTCCCTGCTCGATCCCTCCCTCGATTGTCTCTTCCTCGACCTCCCCATGGACCACACCCAGTACCTGGGCAGGATGGCGGAGGGGGAGGATCCGGAGGAGGTGCTGAGGGAGATGGAGAGGAGGGGGAAGATCAGGATTCCGGAGGACCTGCAGGAGTTCAGATCCCTCCCCGCCCTCCTCCGCCACCTGCCCAGAGGGGTGAGGCTCTTCGGGTACAGGGATCCCTCCTCCTACCGCCTCTCCAGGGAGACGGCGGAGGATCTCCTGCGCCTGACCCTCAGGGCGAAGCTGGGGAGGATCAGGGCGGGGGAGTGGAAGGAAGTGCTGAGGAGGGAGGTGCTGAACAGGCTGGAGGCCTGCAGGCTGGAGGCGGACTTCATAGCCTCCAGGGCGGGGGAGGAGAACGCCTGCCTGGACGCCACCCCTGAGCTGATCTCCCTCCTGGAGGGGATGGGATTTGAGGTGGAGGTGGAGGTGGTGGACCCCCCCTGCAGGCCCCTCGATCTCCTGATGTCAAGGGTGAGGGAGGAGGTGCTGGGAGGAAGGAAGGTTGGGGAGGAGGAGGTGGAGGAGCTGGTGAGGGAGCACCTGAGCTTCGTGGGCCTGGTGGTGGAGAGGGGCTACGAGAGGGCCTACGAGCTGTGGAAGCTGGGGAGGGACCGGGCGTGAGGGCCGTCACCCTGGACGTGGGAGGGACGCTGGCGGAGGGGAGGCCCGATCACGTCCTCTACGCCCGCCGGGTCCTCCGCCTGCTGGCCTCCAGGGGGTACAGGGTGGAAAGGGAGGAATGGGAGGAGGCCACGAGGAGGGCCCTGGGGGAGCTGGGGGCCAGGAGGAAGGAGGGGAGGGAGATGTCCTTCCAGGAGTTCTCCTCCCTCCAGCTCTCCCTCCTGGGGGTGGAGCCCAGCCCCTCCCTGCTGGAGGAGATGCTCTCCCTGTACCTCCTGTCCTTTCCGCGCAGGCTGAAGAGGGGGGCCAGGAGGATGGTGGAGGAGCTCTCCTCCCTTTACCCGCTGGGGGCCCTCTCCAACTCCATGAGCCCCGCCCCCAGGCTCTTCCTGGAGGAGAGGGGGTTGGCGAGGTACTTCAGGGTGATCCTGGTCTCCGGGGAGGTGGGCTATCGCAAGCCCCATCCGGAAATCTTCCTCAGGGCCTGCAGGGAGCTGGGGGCCTCGCCCCAGGAGGCCGTTCACGTGGGGGACCGGCCGGACGTGGACGGGGCGGGGGCGAAGGCGGTGGGGATGGCCTTCGTCCTTCTCAGCCCGCGCACGCCCGGCGAGGGGGTGGAGGCCGATGCGGTGGTTCCCTTCCCCTCCGAGGTTCCGGGGGCGGTCAGGATGCTCTTCAGGGAGGATCGCGAGGAGCTCCTGGACTCCCTGGGGAGGAGGTGCGCTTTCTGTTCCTCTCCCCACTTCTCCCTCTACGGGGAGGAAAGCCCCCTTCTCCTCTGTCCCGACTGCAGGAGGAGCTTGGGCACCCCCACCGGCAGGCCGAAGAAGCACGGAAAGTACAGGGCCCCCTACCGGAGGTCCTGGCGCCCAGGTTCCCGGTAATGCTCGTATCCCCTCTCCGGCAGCTCCTCCTCCCCCAGGAAGACCCCCCTTCCCCTTTCCACCCTTCCCACCGGAAACACCCCTCCCCCCACCCTCCGCAGGGCCCTCTCCACCCTGGGGAGGCGGGAGGGGGGGAGGGTGAAGAGGAGCTCGAAATCCTCCCCTCCGTGCAGGGCCAGCTGGAGGGGGGAGAGGTCACCTCCCAGCCTGCGCAGGGAGGAGGGGAAGGGGATGCTGGAGGGGTCAAGCACGATCCTCACCCCGCTCTCCTCCGCCAGCCTCCAGGCCCCGGAGGAAAGGCCGTCGGAAAGGTCCAGGGCCGAGGTGGCACCCTCCCTGGCCAGGATCTGGCCCTCCCTAATCCTGGCCCTGGGCAGGAGGAACCTCCTCACCAGCTCCCGGGGCCCCTTCCCCCCCTTCCTGATCACCTCAAGCCCCCCGGCCGCCCCCCCCACCTCCCCCGTCAGGGCCACCAGGTCGCCCGGTCTGGCCCCCTTCCTGGTCAGGATCCTTTCCGCCCTTCCCACTCCCATCCCCCCCACCACCACCTCCCCGCACCCGCTCAGGTCCCCGCCCACCACGGGAACCCCGTGCAGGGAGGAGGCCCTTCTTATCCCCATCAGGATCCTTCCGAGCTCCCGGACCTCCAGCTCGGGCGGGAGGCCCAGGGAGAAGAGGAGGGCGAGGGGCCTGGCCCCCATGGCCGCCAGATCGCTGAGGCTGGAGATCGCGGCCTTCCAGCCCAGGTAGAAGAGGTCCAGGCCCTCCGGCAGGTCCAGGCTCCTGACCAGCATGTCGGAGCACACCACCACCTCCTCCCTCCCCAGCCTGAGCACCGCCCCGTCGTCCCCTATTCCCACCCTGACCCAGGAGGCCCCCGGGAAGAACCTTCTGATCCATTCCAGCAGCCTCCTCTCCCCCGCCTCCCGCAGCCTCATTCCCTCACCTCAGCAGGGGCAGCCTCCCCGTCACCCTGTCCACCAGCTCGGAGGGGGCGGGACCGATGGCGAGCACGGTGACCGTTCCCGGGGGAAGCTCGGTGAGTCCCGCATCCTCCACCAGCTCCGCTGGCAGCCCCAGCTCCCTGGCCTTAACCAGCAGCTCCCTCAGCTCCCTCTCCCCAGGGACCGAGACCACCACCTTCTTTCCCCCCTCCTCCCTCCATCTTCTGAACCACTCTTCCCTGCTCCCCCTGCAGCTCTCCGCCGCCAGCACCGCCCCGTGGGCCACCTGGACGGCCAGCTTTCCCCTGCTCATGGGCAGGTCCTCCCTCACCACCATCACCTGCTTGTACTCGAAGGACCCCATCCCTTCTTCCTTCGTCGGGGGGAGTTAAAGCCAGGGGGGAAGGTTGATAAAAGGGGTCTTTTAGAGTAAAAGTGGGCTCCTCCTACCGGTGGGTCATCCTGGGCCTGGCCTGGTTGGTGATCTTCTTCGTCAACTACAGCTGGTACGTCCTGCCCCCCCTTGAGCAGGAGCTCTCCTCCTCCCTGGGCCTCTCCACGGGTCAGCTCTACCTCCTCCTCACCGCCCCCACCCTGGCGGCTGCCCTGGCCAGCCTGCCGGGGGGAGCGGTGGGGGACAGGCTGGGGGTGAGGAGAACGGTGCTGGTGATGGGCTCGCTGGCGGGCGGTCTCAGGTGCCTTTCCCCAGGCTTTCTCCTGCTCTGGCTCCTCACCTTCCTGGTGGGGGCCTGCATGGCCTTGGTGGTCCCCAACCTCCCCAAGCTGGTGGGGGAGTGGTTTCCGGAGGGGGAGACGGGGGCGGCCTCCGGCATCTACGTGAGCTCCATGGGGCTGGGGATCTCGGCGGGGCTCTCCACCGGGGCCCTCTTCCCCTCCTGGAGGTGGGCTTTCCTCCTCACGGGGTTGGGTATGTTTCTCTCCGCCCTCCTCTGGCTCCTCCTCGCCAGGGAGCCTCCGGGAGGGGGACATAAGGGGGTTCCCCTTCGGGAGAGCCTCTCCCATGCCGTGAGGAGCAGAAACGTCTGGCTGCTGGCGGCGGCCCAGTTCCTCTTCCTGGGAGGTTTTATCTCCTACACGGGGGGCCTGACCCACGCCGTGCAGGAGGTCTTCGGGGTGGGGGCGGAGGAGGCGGGGGCCCTCTCCGCCCTAGCGGTGGTGGGGATGGTGGTGGGGAACCTGCTCTGGCCCCCGCTGGCCGACAGGACGGGCAGGTTCAGGGGCTTCCTCCTCCTCTGCGCCCTCACCTCCGGTCCCCTGCTGTCCCTGGCCTGGTTCTCGGCCTACGGCCCCCTCACCTGGATCTTGGTCTTCGTGGGAGGGGTGATGGCCGGGGGAATGCCCCCCCTCCTCCTGGCCTATCCCCCCCTCCTGCCTGAGGTGGGACCCAGGTACAGCGGTGGGGCCTCCGGCCTTATCCTGACCTCGGGGAACCTGGGAGGGATAACGGTTACCCTGACCCTCTTCCACCCCCTCTCCGAGCGCGGATACGATCCGGCCTTTCTCTTCCTGGGAGCGGTCTTCTGCCTGATAGCCCTCTTTTCCCTCCCCCTGGCCAGGGTGGGAAAAAGACCTAGATCCTGAGGCCCACCTCCCAGCCCTCGTGGATGGCCTCCAGGGCCTTCCTTGGCTGGGAGCAGTCCCCCACCACGTACAGCTCCTCCACCTTCCCCCTCAGCTCCTCCGCCAGCCCGGAGTTGGGCCTGGAGCCCACCGCCAGCACCACGGAGTCGGCCGGGAAGACCTCCTCCCTCCCCTCCCTCTCCGCCAGCACCCCCTCCGGAAGGATGGCCTTCACCCTGGTGGAGGTGAAGATCCTCACTCCCCCCCTCCTCAGGTTCTCCCGCAGGATCCATCTGGTGGTGATCCCCACATCCCCCGCCACCTTCCCCAGCATCTCCAGCAGGGTGACCTCCCTTCCCCTGGAGGCCAGGTAGTGGGCGGTATAGCATCCCACCCCGCCTCCCCCCACGATCACCACCTTTCCCCCCACCTCCCTCCCGCCCAGCACCTCCCAGGCCTGCACCACGTGGGGGAGCTCGACGCCCGGGAGGGAGGGCACCACGGGGAGGGCGCCGGTGGCCACCACCACGGCATCGGGGGCCATCTCCTCCACCAGCCGGGCGTCCACGCGAGTGTTCGTCCTTATCTCCACCCCCGCCTTCCTGGCGTGGAGGGCCAGCTCCCTGGCCAGCGTTCCCAGTTCCTCCCTCCCGGGGGGCACGCAGGCCAGGTTGAGCTGTCCCCCCAGCTCTCCGTCTTCCTCGCACAGGACCACCCGGTGGCCCCTCAGGGCGGCCATCTGGGCGGCCTTCAATCCCGCCGGCCCCCCTCCCACCACCAGCACGTTCTTCTTCTTTTCGGCGGGCTCTACCTTCACCTCCCCCTCCCTTCCCACGCCGGGGTTGACCATGCAGGTGAGGGGCTTCCCCTCGAAGAGGCGGTCGAAGCAGCCCTGGCAGCAGGCGATGCAGGTCACGATGTCCTCCACCCTCCCCTCCCGGGCCTTCCTGGGGAAGTCGGGGTCCGCCACCAGGGCCCTGCCCATGGAGATCAGGTCCGCCTTCCCCTCCCTGAGGATCCTCTCCGCCAGGCCGGGCTCGTTGATCCTGTTGCTGGCCGCCACCCTCACCTCCGTCCCCCTCAGGGCCTCCTTGATCCCCTCCGCCAAGTACACGTATCCTCCCCTGGGGACCTCCATGGTGATCATGGGAACCCTGGACTCGTGCCAGCCGGCCGTCACGTTGATGGCCGAGATCCCCACCTCCGCCAGGGCCCTGGCCACCACCTTCATCTCCTTCAGCGTGTTCCCTCCCGGGATGAGCTCGTCCCCGGAGAGGCGGCACATCAGCGGGAAGTCCTTCCCCACCACCTCCTTCGTCCTCTCCACGATCTCCAGCAGGAACCTCATCCTGTTCTCCAGGGGGCCCCCGTACTCGTCCGTGCGCCTGTTCGTCACGGGGGAGAGGAACTGGCTTATTAGGTAGCCGGCGGAGCCTATGAACTCCACCGCATCGAAGCCCGCCTCCTTCGCCCTCCCCGCCGCCTGGGCGAACTCCTCCTCTATCTTCTTTATCTCCGGAACGGTGAGGGCCCTGGGCTTCACCCTGCTGAAGATGGGGGGAGGAAGGTCGGAGGCGGAGACGGGCTCCCTTCCCGTGAGCTCCACGTACTCATACCTCCCCGGATGCCAGAGCTGGAGGGCGGTCTTGGCCCCGTGGGCGTGGATGACCTCCGCCAGCTCCCTAAGGCCGGGTATGTAGGAATCGTCCGCCGCGGAGATCACGTACTCCAGGCCGGGCTCCACGGCGGCTATCCCCACCACGATCAGCCCGGCCCCTCCCCTTGCCCTGGCCTCGAAGTAGCGCTTTAGCTGCTCCGTGACCTCCCCGAAGGCGTAGCCGGTGGTGAGGGCGGGCATCACGATCCGGTTCCTCACCACCATCCTGCCTATGGAGAGGGGGGAGAAGAGGGTGGGGAAGGGGGTCATCTTCCCTAACCCATGGGAAGGTCGAGGAGATCCAGCTCGGCCAGCTTTTCCCTGGTGGGTATTCCGTTCTGGTCCCAGCCCCGGTACCGGTAATAGGCCTCCAGCATGGGTTCCAGGTGCACCACCTGCCCCGCCGCCGGCCCGGAGGGATGGGGTTCCTCCAACAGGCGCTTGGGGAGGGTGTCGTGGGAGCGGTTCAGGCCCTCCCTCACCCCGAACATCCTCTCCAGGTTGTAGATCCTCTCCCCGCACCTCCTGAACTCCCTCTCGTCAAAGTCCTTCCAGCCCGTCACGGCCCGGACCACCTCCGCCACCTTGTCCGCCGTCATCATCCACCCTCCCAGGAACTTGCAGAGGCCCAGGGCCTCCACGGCGGCGTAGGCGTCCTGGGTCTCCTTCACCACCCTCCCGAGGACGGGGTCCTCGGACAGGGGGTCGAAGAAGGGCTCCCTTAGGTCCTCCGGGAGAATGGGGTGGGGGGCCCCTATGAAGGCCTGGAGCTGAACGTAGGCGTCGATGTGGCACCCTCCCCGGTTGGAGGTGGCGTAGGAAAGCCCCACGATCTTGGCCGCCCTGGGATCGTAGGCCGCGAACTCCAGCCCCTTGGAATGCATGGCAAACCTCTCCGTTCCCCTTCCCAGCCTTTCCGACATCCGCTTGGTTCCCTCCGCCAGCAGATCCCCTATTCCCTCCCTCCTGGCTATCTTGTGCACCATCTGCACCATGGCCTCCGCGTTCCCGAACCTGAGCTCTATTCCCCCCGTGTCCTCCCTGGTGAGGATCCCCCGCTCGAAGCACTCCATGGCGAAGGCTATGGTGCTGCCCGTGCTGATGACGTCCATCCCGTAGTCGTTGCAGAGGTGGTGGGCGTAGGTGATGGCCTCTATGTCGTCCACCCCGCACATGGAGCCCAGGGCCCCCACCGACTCGTACTCCGGACCCTCCGTTTTGCAGGCGTAGGGACCGCTCTTCACCTCGGTGAGCCTGGCGCAGCGGATGGGGCAGGCATAGCACCCCTTGTTCCCCACCAGCACCTTATCCGCCAGCGCCGGCCCGTTGATCTTCTCCCCGGCGGGAAAGACCCCCTCCTGCCAGTTCCTGGTGGGCATTCCTCCCTGGGCGTTGACCAGGTCGAAGCCTGAGTTGGTTCCGAAGTTCTCCAGGCTCATCTTCAGCATGTTCTGGGAGACCGATTCCACCGTCTCCCTTATCAGCTCCTTCAGCCTGTCGGGATCCGCCACCTCCACCTTCTTCGTTCCCCTGACCGCCACCGCCTTCAGCCTCTTGGAGCCCATCACCGCCCCCATCCCGCACCTTCCCGCCGCCCTGTTGAAGTCGTTCAGGATGGAGGCATACCTCACCAGGTTCTCTCCGGCCTGACCTATACAGGCCACGTTGAACCTCTCCCCCAGCTCCTCCTTCAGGATTCGGGTGGTCTCGTGCACCCCCTTCCCCCAGAGGTGTTCCGCCCCCCTCAGCTCCGCCCTTCCGTCCTCCACCAGCAGGTAAACGGGCTTGGGGGAGATCCCCTCAAAGATGATGCCATCGTAGCCCGTGCGCTTGAAGTCCACCCCCCAGAACCCCGCGGAGTTGGCGTGGCCGTAGAAGCCCGTCTGGGGGGACTTGGCCACGGCGTCATACCTTCCGGCGGTGGGGAAGCCCGTTCCGGTGAGGAGCCCGGTCATGAAGATGAGCTTGTTGTCGGGTCCCAGGGGATCCGCGCCCCTCTTCACCTCGAAGAGGTAACGGGCCCCCAGCCCCCTGCATCCCAGGAACTTCCTCACCTCGGCCTCCCTTATCTCCTCCTCCGCCACCTTCCCGGAGGAGAGGTCCACCCTCAGGATCTTCCCCATGCAGCCGAACAACCTAGTCCTTTTTTCCCCGGTTCATAAAAGTTTATTCTTGTGCGTGCAGGGCGTAGGCTCCCACCGATCCCAGCCCCCAGCTCAGGACCAGGAGGTTGAGCAGGAGCTTGAAGGATAACCAGGAGCGGGAGAGGGCCCAGCCCAGCACACACGTGGCCAGGGTCCCCATGCCTCCCGCCAGGAAGAGGATCCCTCCCAGGGAGGGTACGAAGCTCTGCAGGCTCACGCCTGGTAGCTCCTGGAGCTGCAGGATCCAGAGGGGGAGGAGGATGGAGAGCGAGAGGAGGGCCAGCCCTATGGCCTCCAGGACGAGGACCATCCACTTCCCGGAGAAGGGGAGGTTGAAGGCCAGGAGGCCGGAGAGAGGGGAGAGCGTTCCCGCCACCAGGCAGAGCCTCCCCCTTCCCTCCTTGAAGCCGGCCAGCTCGAGGAAGAAGGGGGTGACGAGGGCCACCAGGAGGGAGTGGGAGATCGCGACCAGGTAGAAGGGGAGGGAGAAGGTCATTTCCCTGGAAAGGAGGGCCAGCTCCCAGCTTCCGGGCAGGACCACGAACACGAAGGAAAAGGCGGCGAGGTAGGCCAGGAGGGTGTAGAGGGTAAGGGAGGAATAGAGGAGGGAGGAATTGCGCAGGATTTCCCCCAGGCCTTTCTCCGGAATCCCCCCGTCCGGCAGAGGGGTTTCGGAGGGGGGGGCGAAGGAGGGACCGGAGAGGAGCCACAGGAGGAGACAGGAGCCCGCCAGGAGGCCGAAGAGCGCGGGGACCTTTTCCCATCCCCCCAGCACCTGGGTGAGCAGGGAGCCGAAGAAGGAGGAAAGAAGCACCCCCAGCAGGAGGGAGACGATTCCCAGGCAGAGCACCAGGTTCAGCCTCTCCAGGAACCTCTCCAGCGCGAGCACCAGCAGGAGGAGGACCAGCCCCATGGAGCAGATGCCCAGCAGGACGCGGTGGATCGCCAGGATCCAGAAGTTCTTGAGGACGGAGGAAAATCCGGAGAGGGCGGTCCCAGCCATCAGCAGGGCAACCATTCTTCCGAAGCCTTCCCTGGTCACGAGCCTTCTCCACCAGAGCATGAGGGAGAGACCCAACAGGGAGAGGCCGAGGAGGGGGGCGGAGGCGAGCAGCCCCATACCGAAGGGGTCGGTTCCCAGGTCGTTCATCGTCAGGAGGAAGGAAGGGGCCAGGGAGCCCATCACCCCTCCTCCCGCGAAGATGGAGGCGTACATGAGGAGGGCCCAGATCCTGCTCCTCTCCACGAAGGGTAAAAGGGGGGGAAGCCATTAATTCTTATCGGACATGGGGGAGGACCTCAGGTCGGTGGTGGAGGGGGCCCTTAGCCTCTCCGAGGAGGAGCTCAAGTCCAGCCTGTCCTTCCTGATGGACACCATCAGGAGTGTGGGGCTGAAGGAGTTCCTGAGGGCGGTGCCTGACCTGCTCTCGAGGATGGTGGAGAAGATGGAGACGCTGGAGCTGGCCAGCTTCGTGAGGGAGGTGCCGGAGGCCTCCTCCAAGTTCCTGGAGGTGCTGTGGGAGGGGTTGGGCCTGCTGGCGGAGGAAGATCCCGAGGTCAAGGGGAAGCTGATGGAGATGAGGCCTCTCACCGTGAACTTCAGGGCCACGGACTCTCCCCTGGCAGGCCACTTCAGGGTCAGCGGGGGAAGGCTCTCGGGAGGCGGAAAGGTGATGATGACTTCGGACCTGGTGGTGGAGGCCTCCACCTCCGACCTGATCGGTCTCCTCACGGGAAAGGTGGATCCCGTCTGGGGGGCCCTACGCGGGAGGTACCGGGTGGAGGGAAAGGTGGCGGATGCCGTGAGGCTGGCCCCCCTCATGAAGCTTCTCCCCAGGCTGCTTGGCAGGAAGGTTTAATAACGGACCGTCTCAATAAGCATGGAAAAGGAGGTGAGCAAGTGGTACCTTTTCCCACGCCGGAATGGCTGGAGGAGTACGTCAAGAAGTTGAATGAGAGCAAAGAACTCGAGGAGGCTGGCAAGGGCTGGGGAGTGGGATGGAACGGAGATTTTCTCTTCCAGATAGACAAGGTGCCGGTGGAAAAGATAGAGCAGCTGCCGGAGGGTGACCTCAAGAAGTACATGAAGGAGATGGTGTCCAAGTACGTCTCTGGAACCACGGTTTACACCTGGATAGGATTGAAGGATGGGAAGTGCACGGGGGCCAGGGTGGTGAAGGATCCCAACGAGGTGCAGGTGGGCTTCAAGCTGATCGGGGACTACGACTCTTGGAAGAAGCTGGCCAAGGGAGAGGCCGACGCCACCAAGCTGGTGCTGACGGGGAAGATGAAGCTGCAGGGGGACAT
>CAZDZG010000022.1:0-16781 GCA_964509845.1 Hadarchaeota archaeon (SeqCode)
CATCAAGGAAATATAAGAAATAAGCGTTATTTAAGTCTATCTATTTTGAAACTGCCAACTACGGCGTTGCCCTCGACATCGTCTGGAGGGTCGCAACGAAGGATTTGCCTGAAGTCCTCACCCATCTGCAGAAGAAGATGGCTTCGGGTGAGGACTCCAAACCGCAAACCTAAAACCCTCAGGTCCTTCCGTACAGCTCCGTAAGCTCCGCCAGCCTCTCCAAGGAGGGGGTGGTGAGCTGGTCGGCCCTTACCCTCCACCTCCAGTTCCCCTCCGCCCTCCCCGGGGTGTTCATCCTGGCCTCGCTCCCCAGCCCCAGCACATCCTGAAGGGGAAGGATGGCGAGATCCGCCACCGAGCCCAGGGCCAGCCTCATGAACTCCAGGTGAACCTCCTCCGCCCGCACCTCCCTTCCCACGTACCTGAAGAACCTCCTCCTCACCTCGGGGGTGGCCTCCTCCTCGAACCATCCCCTGGCGGTGTTGTTGTCGTGGGTTCCGGTGTAGACCACGCAGTTCCTCTCGTGGCGGTGGGGGGCGTGGGGGCTGGAGGGGGGATCCTGGAAGGCGAACTGGAGCACCCTCATGCCCGGGAGGCCCAGCCTTTCCCTGAGCTCCACCACCTCCTCCGTGATCGTCCCCAGGTCCTCCGCTATGAAGGGGAGGAAGCCCAGCCTCCTCCTGGCCGCCCTGAAGAGCTCCTCCCCCGGTCCCTCCACCCATTTCCCCCTCCTAGCGGTGGTCTCCCCCGCCGGGACCTCCCAGTAGGCCACGAAGCCCCTGAAGTGATCCACCCTCACCAGGTCGAACATCCGCCGGGCGTGCTCCATCCTCCTCACCCACCACTCGTACCCCTCCTCCTCCATCCTCCTCCAGTCGTACACGGGCTGACCCCAGAGCTGCCCCGTGGAGCTGAAGTAATCGGGGGGAACCCCGGAGACGAAAAGGGGCCTTCCCTCCCGGTCCAGCTTGAAGAGCTCCCGGTGGGCCCAGACGTCCGCGCTGTGGTGATCCAGGTAGAAGGGCAGGTCCCCCACCAGCCTTATCCCCCTCCTGTGGCAGTAGTTCCTCAGCTTCTCCCACTGCCTGTGAAAGAGGTACTGGAGGAACTTCTCCCCCTCCACCTCCTCCCTCCTTTCCTCTCCCACCTTCCTGAGGGCCTCGGGCTCCCTGTCCCTCAGCCCCCTCGGCCACTCCACCCAGCTCCTCCCCAGCTCCCCGGAGAGGAAGGAGAAGAGGGCGTAGTCCTCCAGCCACCAGGCGTTTTCGGCGCAGAAGTCCTCGTATCCCTCAGCCCCCTCCTCCCGGAAGCGCTCATAGGCCCTCCGGAAGAGGGCCCGCTTGTAGGAGAGAACGGAGGGATAATCCACCCTGTCCGGGGAAAAGGGTGGGGGGGAGAGCTCCTCCTCCCTCAGCCATCCCTCCTCCGCCATGTCCTCGGGACTCAGGAGAAGAACGTTTCCGGCGAAGGCCGAGGCCGGGTGGTAGGGGGAGAAGCCGGAGGAGGGGGGGAGAAGGGGGAGGAACTGCCAGAACCTCTGCTTGGCCTCCTGCAGAAGATCGGCGAAGGCCCTGGCCCAGGGACCCAGGTCCCCCACCCCGTGCGGAGAGGGGAGGGAGGTGAAGTGGAGGAGGAGGCCGCTCGCCCTCAGGCTCCCCCCTCCCTGCACCTCCCGCGCGCCGGGCAGGAGGGGCACCTCCTCCTCTTGCAGTACTCCAGGCCCAGCCTGACCAGCCTGGGCTCCAGCTCCTTCATCCTCCTCTCCCCCCTTATCCCCAGCCTTCCTGCCACCTCCCTGGCCAGGGGGGAGAGGGGAGGATCGGCCTTCTCCCAGATCCCCCTGAGCTCCCTGAGGAAGATGCTGACGGTGACGGGACCTATTCCCCTGAAGTCCCTCAGCCTCCTTTCCAGGTCCCTGGCGTCCCGGGCCGAGGAATGGAGCCTCTCCAGCCCGCCCTCCTCCTGCAGCCTCGCGCAGATCTCCAGGAGCCTGTCGGCGGTGGAGTAATCGTAGCGGACGTATCCCCCCTCATCCAGGGCCTCCACCAGCCTGTGCCAGCCCGCCTCCAGCACCCTCTCCGGGGTGGTGTATCCCCTCCTCTCGAACTCCCTGAAGGTCCGGAGGGCTATCTCCGCGGAGATCCTCCTGCCGAAGAGGAGGGAGGCCAGGAACCACTTGAACCTGTCCCCGGGTTTCCTGAGGTCCAGGCCCAGCTCCTCGGGATAGCTCCTCACCCCTAGCTCCATCCTTTTTCTTTGGGCCTGGGAAGGTTAAACGTTGGGGGAGATGAAGTCTGAGGACATCGATGCTGAGGGGATGTCTCCCCCGAGTACAGTGCTTGGCCCGTTCCCCGCAGCGACCTATGATCGTGCTCCAACCCCGAGCCTTTTTTACCCTCCGGGAAGAGGGAACTGATGCTCAGGATCCCGCTGGTCATCGTGAACTTCAAGGCCTACCCGGAGGCCACGGGGGAGAGGGCCGTGGAGCTGGCCAGGGTCCTCCTCTCCGCCTCCCAGGGAAAGGAGGTCTGCGTGGCCGTGGCCCCCCAGGCCCCCGACCTCAGGGAGGTGGCGAGGGTGGGGCTGCCGGTCCTGGCCCAGCACGTGGACCCGGTGAGGCCGGGGGCCCGCACCGGCTGGATCCTGCCCGAGACCGTGAAGGAGGCGGGGGCGGTGGGCTCGCTGGTCAACCACTCCGAGCATCCGCTGGAGCTCCAGCAGATCAGGGAATGCGTGGAAAGGCTGAGGGAGGTGGGGCTGACGAGCGTGGTTTGCGCCGGGGATCCCGAGCTCTGCCGGCGGGTGGCCTCCTTCCGCCCCGACTTCGTGGCCGTGGAGCCCCCGGAGCTCATAGGGACGGGGAAGGCCGTCTCCAGGGTGAGGCCAGAGGTGGTGAGCGAGGCCGTGAGGCTGGTGAAGGAGGTGGACCCCTCCGTCAGGGTCCTTTGCGGGGCCGGCATCTCCACGGGGGAAGATGTGAGGAGGGCGCTGGAGCTGGGGGCGGAGGGGGTGCTCCTGGCCTCCAGCGTGGTGAAGGCCAGGGACTGGAGGGCCGCCGCCGAGGACGTGATAAGAGGGGCGATCTAGCCCTCCCTAACCTCGAAGGGCTGATCCCTGCGCGGATCGGAGAGCTCCTCCTCCCCCATGGGATCGGGGGAGGGAACCGACAGGCGGAGGATGGGCTGCAGCCTCCGGTCCAGCTCCCTCACCAGGGCCAGCATGCGTTTGACCTTCCTGCGGGAGGAGAAGTGGGAGGCCAGGTCGAAGCTGGACTCGGAGAGGAGGATGAGCACCCTCCCGAAGGAGAAGCGTCCCGTCCTTCCCCTGCGCTGGATGTACCTTATCTCGGAGGGGACGGGCTCGTAGAACACCACCAGGTCCACGGAGGGGATGTCCAGCCCCTCCTCCGCTATGGAGGTCCCCACCAGCACCCTCGTCTCCCCCCTCCTGAACCTCTCCAGTACCTCCAGCTGCTCCCTCTGCCTCAGTCCGGAGTCCCTGGCCTTCCTGGACTGCCCCACGAACCTCTCCACCCTCACCCCCAGGGAGCGGGAGAGATGCTCCGCCAGCTCCGAGGCCGTGTCCCTGTACTGGGTGAAGACCAGCACCCTGGACTGCGGGGAGGCCTCCAGCTGGGCCCTCACCTCCTCCACCAGCCTCCTCCGCTTGGGATGCTCCGGAAGGGGGGACTCCAGCAGGGCCTTGAGCCTCAGATACCTGGGATCCCTCAGCAGGAGGGCGTAGGTCCTCCTTTCCCCGCTCCTCCTCTCCAGCCTCTCCAGGAAGGAACGGAGGACGGAGGGGCCCTGGGACTCCAGGAGCTCCAGCGCGTGGAAGAGGGTGAGGGAGAGGGAGTAATAGCGGAGGGCGGTGAAGAGGGAGCCGGCCTCCCCCCTCCTCCCCCTCAGCTCCTCCCCCAGCCCCAGCAGGACCTTCCTGGTCACCCTGCTGGGAGGGACCCTAAGGTAGCCGTGCTCCCAGAGCCACCTCACCTTCTCCTCCCTCATCTCCTTCAGGAGGGAGGAAAGGGGGGAGTACTCGGGGGGGAGGGGAACCCTGCACCAGCTCACCTCCACGGGGTAAACGTAGGGGTTCACGTCCGCATCGAACTCGGTCCGGTACTCCACGTGCTCTATCCCCAGCGCCCTGCAAATGGCCTCTATCCGCTCGGGCAGGGAGCCGGGGGAGGCGGTGAGGCCGAGCACCAGCGGGTGGGGGCACTCCGTGAGGTAGCGCTGGGCCACCGCGGTGTAGGCGTAATCCTTCACCGCCCTGTGGCACTCGTCGAAGACCAGGAGCAGGAAGTCCCTGAGGCTCAGCCTTCCCCCCTCCAGGTCGTTCCTCACCACCTCGGGGGTGGCGAAGAAGACCCTCCCCTTCCCCCATCCGTCCTCCCTCTCCTCTGGCCTCACCCTCCCCGTCAGCACCCTCAGCTCCTCGGGGAGGAGGCGGACGGAGGAGACGAAGCTCCTGGCGTGCTGGATCACCAGGGGACGGGTGGGGGCCATCACCAGAACCCTCCCGGAGCGGTGGCGGTGGAGGAGGTGGACCGCCACCAGGATGAAGATGACCGTCTTCCCCAGGCCGGTGGGGAGGATCACCAGCGTGTTCCTCCTCAGGGCCTCCCTCACTATCTCCTCCTGGTACCTCCTGTACCTCAGCACCCCCGGCCTGAGCAGGGGGTGCTGGAAGAAGGTCAGGCCTTCCTGCATCCCGCCTCCCTCCTCAGCCACTCATCCAGCGGCCTACCGTCCCCCCTCTCCAGCCTGTAGCTCTTCCCCCTCCTCCTCAGCTCCCCAGGCTCGCAGACCAGGGGCGAGGTCCTGCGGAAGCCGAAGCAAAGGAGGGGCCTGACCCCCCACTCCTTGGCCTCCCTCTCCAGCTCCCTCACCTCCTCCACGGGGATGTAGAGGACGTCCTTCATGGTCTTCTTACAGGAGACCAGGAACTGGGGCTTTCCCCCCTTGAGGATGAGGAGGTCGTAGGTTCCCAGCGAGCTCCCCGACCTCTTCCACCGGTACCCCCAGCGCTCGAACCTGTGGGCCACCCTGTACTCCCACCTTATCCCTCGGCTCCTGGGGGTCACCATCCTTCCTTTTCCGCCTCCGGGTAGAAGAAAGTATCTGGCCGGGGGTGACGAACTCCGCCCCCATTCCCCTCAGCTCCCCGAGGAGCCGCTCCAGCTTCCTGAGGGAGGCCTCCCCGGTGGAGAAGCGGAGGTCCCACCTCACCCCCTCCATCCTCACCGCCTCCCAGGGATGGTAGTCCAGCACGGTGAGGGGAAGCCTCCTCACGCAGAACCTCAGGATCCTGCGGGAGAGGGGGAGGGGAAGGCGGAGGACGCTGGAGGGGAGGGTGTTGGGGAACTCGGGGAGATCCGGGAGCCTCAGTCCCGGATAGAGCTTGTAGACGGCCAGGGAGGAATCGTAGAGGTAGCCCAGCCTCCCCACCTCCTCCAGCACCTCCCGGGTAGGCCTGAAGTTGGGGGCCCTGAAGCCCAGGGGCCTAAGCCCCCTCTTCTTCATCCTCTCGGTGGCCTCCCTCACCCTCCTCCTGCCCTCCCCGGCCGGAAGCCTATCCAGCCTCTCGTGCCCCAGGCCGTGGCATCCCAGCTCGTGCCCCTCCAGCTCCCCCGGCGAGAGCCTCTCGGCGGCCTCGGCGGTGCAGAAGAAGGTGGCCCTTATCCCCTCCCTCTCCAGCACGTCCAGGAGCCTGGGGAGCCCCTCCTCCATCCCCCTCCAGCTCCTGAGGAAGGGAGGGGCATCCTCCTCCAGGTCCACGGTGAGGGCCACCCTCAAGCGATCTCCTCGTAGACCCTGAGGGTGAGCCTGGCCGTCCTCTCCCAGGTGAACCTCCTGGCCGTCCTCAGCCCACCCCGGCGGAGGGCACGGGCCAGGCCCCCGTCGGAGAGGACCCTCGCCATGGCCTCACGGAGGGAGGAGGGATCCCCTGGCCTGAACATCAGGCAGTTGTACCCGTCCTTTCCGAACTCCAGCATCCCTCCCGCCCTGGGACAAACCACCGGGGTTCCCACGGCCATGGCCTCCATTGCCGCCAGGGGGCAGGCCTCCACGAAGGAGGGGAGGACGAAGAGGTCCGCCCCGGCCATGAGGGCCGCCACCTCCTCGTGCGGAAGGGGGCCCAGGAACTCCACCTTACCTTCAAGCCCCCTCTCCCTCACCCTCCTCTTCATCCCCTCCTCCTCCGGTCCCTCCCCCGCCACGGCCAGCCTGAGCCCGGGGAACTCCTCCGCCAGCTCCGAGAAGGCCTCCAGCAGGAGGTACGGTCCCTTCCTCCTCACCAGCCTCATGGCCGCGACGACCAGCTTTCCCCCGTCCCCCACCCCCAGCCTCCTCCTGAACCACAAGCCGTCCACCCCCTCGTGGAAGAGGGAGGGATCCACGCCGTTGGGCACCACCCTCACCTTCTCCTCGGGAACCCCCAGGGAGACGCAGAAGCCCCGGGAGGCCTCGCTCACCGCTATCACCCTGTCAGCTCTCCGGAGGAGGAGGGTGAGGGGGAGGTGCACCGCCCTCCAGAGGCCGGAGGAGCGGTGGACGGAGTGGCAGGTGATCACCGAGGGAAGGCCTGCCCCCCTGGCGAAGCGGAGGGCCGCCAGGGATAGTGGGGAGTACATGTCCGTCCCGTGCACCACGGAGAAGCCCCCGGAGCGCAGTTCCCTCCGAAGCTCCGCGAAGAGGCGAGGGGAGAGGGAGCGGTTGAGGAGGCCGAAGCCCCTAAGCCTCCTCACCTCCACCCCCCCTTCCTCTGCCCCCTCCCTGGTGTAAACCACCACCTCCACCCCAAGTCTGGAGAGGTGAAGGGCGAGCTCCTTGGCGTAAACCGCCGCCCCCCCCGTGACGGGAGGGTACTCGTCACCCACCAGCGCCACCCTCATCCTCTCCCCTTCCCCCCGGCCTTCTTTCCACCTCCCCTCAGGCCCAGGTAGGAGAGGACGCCCGCCCCCACCACCGTGCTCAGCACCAGGGAGATCGCCCTCTCCAGCAAGGTGGCCAGGAGGGCCGTGAAGAAGGGAACCCCGAAGAAGGTGAAGACGGAAATCATGGTGGCCTCCACCAGTACCAGGCCTCCCGGAAGGAAGGGCACCAGGCCCGCCAGGGTGGGAAGGGTGGTGGCCAGCAAGAGCATGGGGAGGGAGGGATGGTAGCCCAGGGCCAGGAAGATCAGGGAGAGCCTGAGGAGGTCGAGGGTCCAGATCAGGAGGGAGGAGAGGAGGATGGGGCCCACGCACCAGCTGCAGAGGATGGCCTCGGAGCTCCGGTACATCCTGAGGACCGAGCCCAGGAAGTTCCTCCTCCTGCGCAGCAGCCTGGAGAGGGAATTGAGGAAGCGGCTCACCTTCCTGACCCCGACCTTCTTCTTCACCACCCCCAGGACCAGCAGGAAGGGAAGGAACAGGAGAAAGGACCAGAGGAGGATCAGCCAGAAGGGGGAGAAGGGAAGGGGGACCCCCAGCAGCAGGCCCAGCATGAGGAAGGAAAGGACCACGGGGAAGTCGAAGAGGTGGTCCACCAGCGTGGTGGCCAGGGCGCTGGAGTAGGGTACCCTCCTGGTCCTCCCCAGCAGGTAGACCCTTCCCACGGGATCCGCCCCTCCCCTGCTGAAGGGGGTGACGTTGTTGATGAAGATGCTCCCGAAGAGGATCAGGTAGAGGTCCCTCAGGCCCACCCTGAAGCCGAGGTAGGAGAGGGAGACCCTCCACCTCACCGCGCACGCCAGCGCCCCACCGAAGTACAGGGAGACCGCCGCCAGGAACCAGAGGAGACTCACCCTCCCCAGGGACCCCGCCAGCTGAAGCAGGTCACCCCTCCAGCAGAAGAGGAGGGCCAAAAGTAAGCAAAGGAGGAGAAGGAGGAGCAGGACCCTGCTGGCAGCCTTCTTCGCCATCTCCCTCCTATTTATCTCCCATTTAAAACGGATGAAGATGGTGTCCGTCCTCCTGATCTATCCTCCCCTGAGCTTCGAGGAGAGGGCCGCCCTCTCCGCCTACGCCCCTCCCCTGGGGCTCCTTTACCTGGCCTCCGTGCTGGAGGAGGCGGGCCACAGGGTAAGGGTGGTGGATGCGGAGGCCGAGGGCCTCTCCCTGCCGGAGCTGGGGAGGATCATGGAAGAGGAGAGGCCGGACGTGGTGGGGATCACCTGCCTCACCCTCACCCTGGACTCCTGCAGGCGGATCGTGAGGGAGGCGAAGAGGAGGTGCGGGGCGTACGTGGTGGTGGGAGGACCCCACATCTCCGTATGTCCCCCCGAGTACCTGGGGGAGATAGGGGCGGACGCCTACGTGGTGGGGGAGGCGGAGGGGGAGATCGTGAGGATCGTGGAGGAGAGGCCTAAGGGGGTGATTCACGCCCGGGAGCCCGAGGATCTGGACTCCCTGCCCCTCCCCGCCAGAAGGCTGGTGGAGCACGTGGAGTACGGGAGGTTCTACGGCATGAAGGTGACGGGAAAGGTCACGGGGATCCTCACCACCAGGGGATGCAGGTACGGCTGCACCTACTGCAACCGTCCCAAGAAACTGGGCTTCAGGGCCCGCTCCCCCCGCTCCCTGCTGGAGGAGCTCAGGCTGCTGGACAGGGAGGGCTTCGAGTTCATCTGGATAGCCGACGACAACTTCACCAACGACCCCAGGAGGGTGATCAAGCTGGCGGAGCTCATGAAGAGGGAGGGACTGAAGTTTCACTTCTTCGGGCAGGCCAGGGTGGACACCCCCAGCAGGGCCCTGTACCGGGCCATGAGGGAGATGGGGGTGCTGGCCCTGAGCTACGGGGTGGAGTCGGTGGTCCCCAGGGTGGTCAGGTGGTACGCGAAGACCCCCCATCCCGAGCGCTGGCCCGAATACGTGAGGCGCACCCTGGAGCTCTGCAAGGAACACCACATCATCTTCCTGGGGAGCCTGATCTTCGGGGCGCCCATGGAGACCAAGGAGGACATGGAGTACTCCATCGAGTTCCTGGAGAAGGGAGGGGCGGACTTCATCAACGGAAACATCCTCCTCTACATGGTGGGATCCTCCATCTGGAACTGGGCCAGAAGGGAGGGGAGGCTCAGGCCGAACCAGTTCGTGGCCACCGCCCCCGAGCTGGGCCTCACCCCCTACTCCGAGGAGGAGCTGCAGGAGCTCTGCAACCGCTGCGCCGACTTCTCCAAGAGGGAGGGGTGGAAGAGCGCCTTCAGGAAAATCCTTGCAAGGAGGGAGTTCGGCCTTATATGGATGGGGATGAGGAAGTACGTGGGGGACTACCTGAAGATAAGGAGGCTCAGGAGGGAGATCTACGGGTACGGGTACGGGAAGAAATATACGACGAAGGGGTAGGGGCCTGAGCAGGGAGCTCCTGCGCATCCTGGCCTGCCCCGTGTGCAAGGGGGAGCTGAGGGCGGGGAGGGAGGAGCTGATCTGCAGGAGGTGCTCCCAGCGCTATCCCATCGTGGAGGGAATACCCTACCTCCTTCCCCCCGAGCTCATGCCCGAGGAGCTCCGCAAGGGCTAGACCTCCACCTCTATCACCACCTCCACCGGCAACCCCCTTCTGAGCTCCCTCACGAACTCCCTGGAGAGGTCCCGGGCCGCCTTGTCCGCCCTCACCGCCAGCGTCCTCCCGCAGAGGAAGGAACTCTTCCTCACCACCATGTCGGTGGGGTGGTCCAGGGCCAGGGAGGGATGGCCCCAGCCCCTCACCGTCTCCACCTTCCCTCCCACCTCCATCCTCACCGTCACCCTTCCCCCCCTCCTTATTCCCTCCTTCACCTCCTCCGAGAGCCCCGCCACGGATTTGTCCGCCCCCACCGCCACGATGCAGTCCCCCCTGGGCCCCACCTCCTCCTCCGTGGTGATCATGAGGGTGGTGGGGTGGAGGGCGGTGAGGAAGGGATGGCCCCTGGCCCTCACCCTCTCTTTTTTCATACCTCTCCCTCAGATTCTTGGGGGATATTTCTGGATTTCGAGAAGGAAAGGGAGAGGATGGTGGAGCAGCTGGTGAGGGAGGGCTTCCTGCGCACCCCCGAGGTGATCGAGGCCTTCAGGAAGGTTCCCAGGGAGGAGTTCGTCCCTCCCCACCTGCGGAGGTTCGCCTACGAGGATCACCCCCTCTCCATAGGGATGGGACAGACCATCTCCGCCCCCAGCATGATCGCCCTGATGCTGGAGTCCCTGAGGGTGGAGAGGGGACAGAAGGTGCTGGAGGTGGGGACGGGATCGGGGTACAACGCCGCCCTCCTGGCGGAGCTGGTCACCAGGGAGGGGAGGGTGGTCTCCATGGAGCGCCTCCCCCCCTTGGCCTCCTTCGGAAGGGAGAACCTGAGGAGGACGGGGTACGACTGGGTGGAGGTGGTGGTGGGGGACGGGAGCTGCGGCTACGAGCCAGGGGCCCCCTGGGACAGGATCCTGGTGACCGCCTGCTCCCCCGACTTCCCTCCCCCCCTGCTGGAGCAGCTCAGGGTGGGGGGGAGAATAGGGGCCCCGATAGGGCCCCTCTACCACACCCAGATCTGGAAGGTGGCGGAGAAGAGGAAGGAGGGGCTGCACGTGGAGAGCTTCTCCCCCTGCTCCTTCGTTCCCCTGGTGGGGAAGTACGGGTTCAGGAGGACCTAGAACCATCTCTCCAGCGAGCTCTGCCTTCCACCCCTCCCCCTCAGGAGCTTCTGGATCCCGGACTGCACCCTGTCCTCGGAGAAGTCTCGCTCCCCGCACAGGAAGTCCTTTATCCCCTCCACGTCCGGCTCCCTCCACTCCAGCCTGTAGTCATCCGTGACCTCGGGCTCCAGGAAGATCCTCCTTATCTCCCCGAAGTCCTCCACCTCCACCTCCGGAATCCCCTCCAGGGAGCCGTACTTCCTCACCAGCTCCAGGGCCCTCTTCGGCCCTATTCCCTTCACCCCCTCGTTGAAGTCCGTCCCCACCAGGATCCCCACGTCCACCAGCTGCTCCCTGGTGAGGCCGAGCTCGGAGAGGACCCTCTCCAGCTCCACCACCTCGGGCCTCACCTCCACGTAGGCATCCTTGCCCGGTAGTTTCCTCCTACCGGTGAGGGCCAGGTTGCGTACCAGAACGGGGGAGCCGAAGAGGAGGCTGTCGAAGTCCTGGCTGGCCACCGCCCAGGCCTCCCCCTTCCTGACCAGGTGGGCCGCCTGGGCCTCACCCTCCGAGGGGGCCTGCACGAAGGGAAGGCCCATGAGCTCCAGCAGGCGCTTGGCATCCCTCACCACCTCCTCCTCCACCGTGGCGGCCTGGGCGGCGTACCTCCTGGCCTCCTCCAGCCTTCCCTCCCTCAGCGCCCTCTCCCACTCCTCCGCCGCCCTCTCCCTCAGAACCCTCCTCTCCTCCAGGGTCCTCCGCTTCAGCTCCGGCGGCTTCCCGTCGAAAACGTAGATGGGGTAGATCTCCGCCTCGATCAGGTTGGCGGTGCGGTAGAAGAGCCCGGAGAGGTGGGAGGTGATCCTGCCCCTGGAGTCCTTGAGGGGCTCCCCGTCCCTCTGCCTGATGATGGCCAGGAACTGGTAGAGGAAGTTGAGGGCATCCACCGCCACCCTCTTTCCCCTCAGCTCCTCCAGCTCCACCTCCCTGCGGGGCAGTAGGGGCCCGAGCTGTACCCCCATCGTAGAACATCGGAGGGGTGGGATTAAAATTCCGGTGGCTAAGGGTGTGAAATATGGAGAGGCTCAGGCTGGAGGAGCTGGTGGAGGGGGAGGAGGAAAAGGAGGACTTGGTAGTGGAGCACGAGCTCAGGGGGGTAGAGCCGGAGATGATCGACTGGTTCTGGGTCTACCTCATCGATCCAGGAGTGGAAGGGGAAGAGAGGAACAGGAGGTACAGGCTCTGGCATCCGAGAGACCACGTTTCCTTTGAGTGTGAGGAGGGAGGAGGGGTTCACAGGGTGGTGGAGAGGATAGGGGAAACCCCTCCCGTGGAGATGAGGATGAGACCCGAGAACCCCGAGGAGATACCCATCCCCCGTTCAACCTCCTACCGCCACGCGGTGGCCTTGAGCATCCTGGACAAGGGGAACAGACCCCTAGGATGGGTCATGCACGAGTACGACGGGGCGCCCTGGGGAACCAGGATGCGCTCCACCTTCAGGCTGCCAAGGAGCCTCCTCCGGGTGATCCGGGAGTCCCTACACAGGCACTGCCTGGAGGAGATGGGTGAATTCACGCGCTTCCTACCGCAGCTCTACCGGGCGAAGGGATGATCAGGACTCACCCGGGGGCTTCCTGAGCACGGTGATGGGGCACACTCCCTTCTCAAACTCGTACAGGGCTATCTCCACGGAGCTCTTGAGGTGCTTGGGAACCTCCACCAGCACGGGGGCCCCCAGGGAGATCTGGAGGGCCCTGGCCCCTATGATGCGGGCCTTTTCAAACTTCGTGTATCCCCTGATGGAGAAAACGTCAAATCCCCCCGCTGGCTGAAGAAGCTGCATCAGAACTCAGAGGGCGGGCTCGGGGGCTTCTTTTCCTCCTCCTCTTCCTTCTTCTTTTCCTCCTCCGTCTTTATCGCGGCGATCACATCGTCTATCCTCAGAATCATCTCGGCAACCTCGCTGGCGGACTTTATGGCCTGCAGCTTCACCCTCAGGGGCTCCACCACCCCCTTCTCCATCATGTCCATGATCTGCCCGCTTATCACCTCTATCCCCTTGTTCTTCCCGTCGGGCTTCTCGTGCTCGGCGCGCAGCCTGACCAGGATGTCGATGGGATCGAGGCCGGCGTTCTCGGCCAGGGTCCTGGGGATGATCTCCAGGGCATCCGCGAAGGCATTCACGGCCAGGGCCTCCCTTCCTCCCAGCTCCTTGGAGTAGTCCCGCAGCTCCTTCGCCAGCTCCATCTCGCACGCCCCTCCTCCCGGCAGGATCTTCCCATCCTCCAGCGTCACGCAGGCCACCGAGACCCCGTCGTGCACCGCCCTCTCCAGCTCGTCCACCACGTGCTCCGTCCCTCCCCTGACCAGGATGGTAACCGCCTTCGGGTCCTTGCATCCCTCCACAAACACCATTTCCTCCCCCGCCACCTTCCTCTCCTCCACCAGCTCCGCCGACCCGAGGTCGCTGGGGCTCAGGTCCTTCAGGCTCGTCACGATCCTCCCGCCCGTGGCCTCGGCCAGCTTCTGCATGTCCGACTCCTTAACCCTCCTCACGGCCAGGATGCCGGCCTTGGCCAGGTAGTGCTGGGCCACATCGTCTATCCCCTTCTGGCAGAGGACCACGTTGGCCCCCACCCTCTTCACCTGCTCCACCATGTCCGCCAGCATCTTCCTCTCCTCGTCCAGGAAGCTCTTCAGCTGCTCGGGATCCGTGATGTTGATCTTGGCGTCCGTTTCGGTCTTCTCCACCTCGAAAGCGCTGGCGATGAGGGCGATCTTGGCGTTCTTCACCCGCTTGGGCATCCCGGGGTGAACCACCTCCTTGTCCAGCACGATTCCCCTCACCAGCTGCGAGTCCGCGGAGGAGCCTCCTATCTTCTTCTCCAGCTTCACCTTGTCCCTGTCCGCCCTTATCTTCCCGTCCTCCACCCTCACGATCTGCTTGGCCGCCTCCACGATGAGGTTCACCAGCTTGTCCCCCTTGATCTCGGATCCCTTGCTGCTTATGGAGGTGGCCACGATCTTCTTCAGCATCTCCACGTCGTCCGGGGAGATCGGACGGGCGATCCGCTGCAGGATCTCCTGGGCCTTGGCCGCCGCCTTCCGGTAGCCGCTGGCGATGATGGTGGCGTGAATGTCCTGGTCCAGGAGCTCCTCGGCCTTCTTCAGGAGTTCCCCGGCCAGGACCACCGTGGTGGTGGTCCCGTCCCCCGCCTCATCCTCCTGGGCCTTCGCTATCTCCACCATCATCTTGGCGGCGGGGTGCTCCACATCCATCTCCTTCAGGATGGTGACCCCATCGTTGGTGATCGTGATGTCCCCCAGGCTGTCCACCAGCATCTTATCCATGCCCCTCGGCCCCAGGGTGGTGCGAACGGCCTCGGCTATCACCCTGGCGGCCATGATGTTCATGTGCTGGGCATCCCTGCCCAGGTACCTGACGGCCTTCTCGGGCAGGATCAGGACCGGAGTACCACCCAGCTGAGCCACCGGCGTTGCCATCTCACCACCTCACAAACCCTTAGAATCAAATAGGTTAACTAGAGCTCCCCTATAAAAGATTTTCTCTTTTTCTCCCTTTAATTATCCGAAAAGGATGAAGGGGGAGATGGACCCCAAAGCCCTCCACAAGCTCAGCTACGGGATGTACGTCCTCACCTCCAGGGATGGGGAAAAACTCAACGGGCAGATCGCCAACACCGTTTTCCAGGTAACCTCAGATCCTCCCCAGGTGGCGGTTTGCGTCAACAAGAAGAACCTCACCCACGAGTTCATCCGGAAGAGTAGGGTCTTCGCCGTCTCCGTCCTTTCCCGGGAGACCCCCTTGAAGTTCATAGGGCACTTCGGGTTCAAATCCGGGAGGGAGGAAAACAAGTTCGCGGGGGTGAGGTACAGGCTAGGGAAAACGGGAGCCCCCCTCCCCCTGGATCACTCCCTGGCCCACCTGGAGGCGGAGGTGGTGGGGGAGACGGATCTGGGAACCCACACCCTCTTCGTGGGGAGGGTGGTGGGGGCCGAGGTGGTGAGGGAGGGAGAGCCCATGACCTACTCCTACTACCAGGAGGTGAAGGGGGGAACCACCCCCAAGACCGCACCTTCCTATCGACCGCCGGAGGTGAAGAAGATGGACAAGTACCGGTGCTCCGTCTGCGGGTACCTCTATGACCCGGAGAAGGGAGACCCGGAGGGGGGCATACCCCCCGGAACCCCCTTCGAGGCCCTGCCCGAGGGATGGGTCTGCCCGGTGTGCGGAGCGGACAAGTCCCTGTTCAGGAAGGTGGAGGGTTGATTCAGGAGATAGCCCCTGGCATTTACTCCGTGGGGGCGGTGGACTGGGAGAGGAGGCTGTTTGACGGCCTCATCCCCCTTCCCCAGGGAACCACCTACAATTCCTACCTGATCCGGGGAAGGGAGGGAACGGTTCTCCTGGACACGGTGGACCCCTCCAAGCGGGAGGTGCTGCTGGCCAACCTGAGGGAGCTGGGGGTGAAGAAGCTGGACTACGTGGTGGTGCACCACGCGGAGCAGGATCACTCGGGCTCCCTTCCCGAGGTGCTGAGGGAGTACCCCGAAGCCAGGGTGCTGGCCCATCCCAAGGGGAAGGAGCTCCTGCTGCTCCTTCTCCACCTGCCGGAGAACAGGATAGCTGAGGTGAAGGATGGGGAGACCCTCTCCCTGGGGGACAGGACCCTGCAGTTCCTGCACACCCCCTGGGTCCACTGGCCCGACACCATGGTCACCTACCTCAGGGAGGAGGGGATCCTCTTCACCTGCGACTTCCTGGGCTCCCACCTGGCCGCCTCCCCCCTCCACGCGGAAGAAGGGGAGGTCTACCCCGCTGCCAAGAGGTACTACGCCGAAATCATGATGCCCTTCAGGAGCCAGGTGAGGAAGAACCTGGAGAGGGTTAGAAGCCTCAACCCGAGACTCATCGCCCCCAGCCACGGTCCCCTGCACTCCCAACCCGACTTCATCCTGAGGGCCTACGAGGACTGGAGCTCTGACCGGGTGAAGAATGAGGTGGTCCTCCCATACCTCTCCATGCACGGAAGCGTGAAGAGGATGGTGGAACACCTCACGGACTCCCTGGCGAGCCGGGGGGTGAGGGTGAAACCCTTCGAGCTCTCGGTGACGGATGTGGGCGAGCTGGCCATGGCCCTGGTGGACGCCGCCACGCTGGTCGTCGGCTGTCCCACGATGCTGGGAGGCCCTCACCCCGTGGTGCTGCACGCGGTCCAGCTGGTGAGCGCCCTGCGGCCCAAGCTCAGGTTCTTCGGCGTGGTGGCCTCCTACGGGTGGGGGGGAAGGACGGTGGAAACGCTCTCCGAGGTGCTCTCCCGGACGGGGGCGGAGGCCCTCCCACCCGTGCTGGTGAAGGGTTATCCCTCCGGGGATGACCTGAGGGCCCTGGAGAGGCTGGCGGAGACCATCGCCGGGAAACACCGGGAGCTGGGGCTGGAGGTGGAGGGGTGAGGCTGGAAGAACTCATGAAGGAGATGGTCAGGAGGGAGAAAGAAATAGTGGCCTCCGTGAGGGATAGCCTGGAGAAGATGTCCCATCCCGCCGTGAAGGAGGTGCTGGAGGGGATTTCTCTGGATTCCCTGAAGCACGCCAAGATGTACGAGGCCGCTCTCAGGCTGCTGGCGGGGGTTAGGGAGGGGGTGAAGGAGGAGCAGCTGAGGGAGCAGGAGGAGCTACTGAGGAAGCACCTGAGGTGGGAGGAGGAGCTGATGGGGAAGATAGGCTCCGTGCTTCCTGAGGTTGAAAACGAGAAGGTGAGGATGCTGCTGGAGGCCATCCTGTCGGACGAGAGGAGACACCATCTCCTCCTGAAGAAGGTACTGGAGCTGCTGGTGAGGGGGGAGACGATCACGGAGGAGGACCTGTGGGACCTCCTCTGGAAGAACGTCCCCTACCACGGGGCTCCCGGAGGATAAAACTTAAAGGTGGGGGGAGGAAGGGGGAGGAGAGCTTGAAAAAGGGAGAGAAGTACCGCTGCCAGAAGTGCGGGCTGATCGTAACCATAGAGAGCCCCTGCACCTGCACGGCCTGCGACCTGATCTGCTGCGGCCTTCCCCTCAAACCCCTCAAGAAGTGAGGAGGGACCAAGCGGGGTAAAGGCCGGGTGAAGGGAGAGAGATGGGCATACCCCAGCTCCTCTTTTCCTCCCTCTGGTTCATCCTCC
>CAZDZG010000023.1:0-16745 GCA_964509845.1 Hadarchaeota archaeon (SeqCode)
TCCCCTCTCCTCGCAGACCGGGCAGAAGATCTTCCCCTCCCTCTCAAAGAGGGGTCCCCTGCACCTCGCGCAGTGGAGGGGGAGCATCTTTGCCCCCGAGAAGAGGGCCTCCACCGCCTTCTCCATCGCTCCCTCCGCCATCCTTCCCTTTTTTATTCCTCCCCCCTTATTATCTCTGGTGAGGTTCCTTGTCATCCGAGGCGGAAGCCAAGCTGAGAAGGGCCAGCGAGATGCTCTCCGCCATAGCCTCTGACCCCTCCGTCCCCAGGAACATCAGGAGGCTGGCCACCCAGGCCAAGGAGACGCTGGGGAAGAAGGGGGAGGAGCCCTCCGTGAGGGCTGCCCTGGCCGCCAGCCTGCTGGAGGAGGCCAGCAACGATCCCAACATCCCCATGCACACCAGGACCTCCATCTGGAACCTGCTCAGCCTCCTGGAGACCGTAAGGGAGTGACCCTTCACTCCTCCTCCCGCTTGGAGGGGGGCCTGACGAAGATCCTGTACCTGTCCTCCCCCTGAAGCTCCTTCAGGATCCTGGCCGTGATCATCTCCTTGAGATCCCCCAGCCCCTTCACCCTGCTCTTCAGGTCCTCCAGACTGGAGAAGGGGGCCTTCTCCCTCTCCTCCAGGATGCTCCACATCAGCTTCTTCCCTATCCCCGGCAGGAGCTCGAGCTGGTGGAAGCGGGTGGTGACGGGGGCGGCCTTGTTGAAGAACTCCACGAACCTTTCCGGATGGCTCTCCACAACCTTCCTCACGGCGGAGGGGAGCTCGGCCTTGGCGGCGGAGGTGAGGTCCTCGTACCCTATCCTCCTCCTTATCCTTTCCACTTTGTCCCTCTCCCCCTTCCCTATGAAAACCCTCTCCTGGGGCTGGAACTTGGCCTCCCGCTTGGGTATCACCTCCAGCAGGGTGAAGAAGTCCTCGCCCAGGAGCTGCACCACCGGCTCCCTCAGATGGAGGGGCCTGGGATCGTTGGGGTTTCCCTGGGGAAGGAAGTCCAGCACTATCCCGTAATCCTCAAACTTCTTCTGGGTCAAGCCCCTCCCTCATTTCCCCCGGAAGAGCTCGAGCAGCCTGGGAAGCTCGGAAGGTGGAGGTCTCTTCCTCTCCTTGGAAAGGACGAGCTCCACCTCCTCCTCCGTCTGGGGCATCAGGTCCACCAGCTGGACCGCCGCCGCCTCCCTCAGCCCGAAGTTCCTCACCAGCTCCTCCACCAGTCTTGCCGCTTCCTCCGCCTTCGCCTTCACGAACTTCTGGGCATAATCGTAGTCCAGCCTCTGCTCGTACCTGAGCTCCCTCTCCTTCTTTATTTCCTCCAGGAGTTCCAGAACCTCGGCCAGCGTCACAGGCCTTTCCGAGATCACCCCGGAGCCGATCAAGAGGACACCCGTATAAGGTGTTCCGGAAGGATAATAATCCTTTTTACCTTGCCCCCATCCCTGAACTCCACCTCGTAGGCCCTCCCCCTCCTTCCCCTCACCACCCCCACCCTTCCCTGGTATCGGGGGTGGGGCCTTCCCTTCTGCACGCTGGGCTCTATCTTCACCACCACCCTCTCCCCCTCCCTGAACTCCCCCATCAGCCTGCTCGCCGTCAGTCCCTTCCCCCTCTCCTTGGTGAGCTTGCCCCTCCGCTTGGTCATCTTCAAGGTGAGCCCCGCCCCGCTCAAAAAGCTTATCTCCCCTTCTCCAGCTCCTTCACGAGCTTCGCCAGGGGGCCCGTCCTCACCATCCTCCCCTTTCCCAGGGCCGTCAGCATCCTCTTCATGAGCTCGTACTGCTTCAGGAGCTCCCTCACCTCCGCCTCGCTGGTACCCGATCCCCTCGCTATCCTCCTTATCCTGGAGGCGTTCAGGATCTCCGGGTTGTCCAGCTCCTCCGGGGTCATGGACTGCATGATGACCTTGAAGCGCTTGAGCTTCTCCTCACCGACCCTCATCTGCTCCTCGGAAAGGGTGACCCCCAGGCCGGGGAGGAGGGAGGCCACCTTGCGCAGGGGCCCCATCCTGCTTATGGCCTCCAGCTGCTCGTAGACCGTTCTCAGGGTGAGCTTGCCCTTCAGGGCCTCCCTCGCCGCCTCCTCCCCCTTCTTCCCCAGGCTCTCCTCCACCTTCCTGAGGAAGGTCTCCAGGTCACCCATGCCCAGCAGCCTGGCCATGAACCGGGGAGGAGAGAAGGGCTCCAGGTCCTCCAGGTGCTCCCCCGTTCCTATGAACTTGATGGGCGCGCCCGTGGAGGCCACGGCGGAGAGGGCCCCTCCCCCCTTGGCCGTTCCGTCCAGCTTGGTCACCAGGATGGAGCCCACCGGGGTGGCCCTCCTGAAGGCCTCCGCCTGCTCCCTGGCCTGCTGCCCCAGCGTCCCATCCACCACCAGCATGACCTCATCCGGCCTTATCTCCTCGGCCATCCGCTTCATCTCCTCCATCAGCCCCCTCTCCTCCTTGTGCCTGCCGGCTGAGTCCACCAGGATGAGGTCGCATCTTCCCCTGAGCTCCTCCACCCCCCTCCTGGCCAGCTCCACCGGATCCCTTCCCTGGGGATCCCCCCAGAACTCCACCCCCGCCTTTCTGGCCAGCTGGAGGAGCTGCTCGTAGGCCCCGGCCCTGAAGGTGTCGGCACAGACCACCCCCACCCTGTACCCCCTCTTCCTGAAGTGGTAGGCCAGCTTGGCCACGGAGGTGGTCTTCCCGCTCCCCTGGAGCCCCACCATCAGCACCACCGTGGGGCCCCCCCTTTTGAGCTCGAAGGAGGAGGGCTTTCCCAGGAGGCCCGAGAGCTCCTCGTAGACCAGCTTCACCGCGTGCTCCCTCCTGCTCATCCCCGGCGGGGGGGCCTCCTTCCTCAGGCGCTCCTCCAGCCTCCTGCTTAGGTCCAGGACCAGCTGAACGTTCACGTCGGCCTGGAGGAGGGCCCTCTGCAGGTCCCTCACCAGCTCCTTCACCACCTGCTCGTCCAGGTGGGGGGCCCTGGCAAGCTTCTGGATGGCCCCGTGCAGGGCCCTCCCCAGCCCCTCCAGCACCACTCACCCACCCCCCAGCAGGAGGGAGACCCTCTCCCTCACCCTTTCCCAGACCTCCTCCTTTTCCCCCCTTCCTTCCACCCTCTCCACCTCCCCCCTCTCCACCAGCTCCAGGTACTTCTCCCTGACCCTTCGCTGGAAGGCCAGGTCCCTCTCGAAAAGGTCCAGTTTCTTCCCCTTCATCCTCCTCAGGCACTCCTCGGGGGGAACGTCCAGGAAAAGGGTGAGGTGGGGGCGGGGGAAGAACCGGTTGAGCTCCCTGAGCCAGGCCTCCTCCAGCCCCCTCGCTCCTTGGTAGGCCAGGGAGGAGTAGGGACCCCTCTCGCTAACCACCACCCTTCCCTCCCTCAGGGCGGGAAGGATCCTGAGGTGGAGGTGCTCCATCCTGTCCGCCGCGAAGAGCAGGGCCTCCACCTCCGCCCTCATTCCCTCCCTGAGTCCCTTCCTTATCAGCCTCCCCACCGGTCCCCGGGTGGGCTCCGCCGTGCGCAGGACCCGGTATCCCCTGGAGCGCAGCCACCTGGCCAGCAGGAGGGCCTGGGTGGTCTTGCCGCAGCCGTCAAGCCCCTCCACGCACAGGAGGTATCCCTTCATCTAGACCACCTCCGGGAGGGGAAAGGTCAGGGGGAGGAGGAGGAAGGTGAGGAGGGCCAGGCGGCGGTGGGAGGGGGAGAGGGGGGAGAGCTCGTCCAGCACCCCGGCATGTCCTCCGCCGAAGAAGAGGAGGATCAGGAGGCCCCAGAGCCAGAGGAAGGGATAGAGCTGGAGGAGGAAGAGACCGGAGAGGACGAGGCCGAGGCCCGTCCACAGGGTGAGGGTGCGGTGCCGCTCGGCGCTCAGCAGCGCCCTGGCCACGTGCCCCCCGTCCAGCTGCCCCGCCGGGAGGAGGTTCAGGAAGGTTATGATCATCATCACCGATCCGGAGAGGACGAAGGGGTGATCCGGCCCTCCCCCCAGCAGGGACCTGAGGAGGAGGAGGGAGGGGGTGGAAAAGGCCAGGGGCGGGCTGGGGCCACCCAGCGCCAGCCCCAGGGAGGTGATGAGGAGGGCCGCCGCGAAGCCAAGCAGGGGACCGCAGGCCCCGATCTCCACCAGGGCGTTCCTGGTGGGGATGGGGCTCCTCATCCTCATCACCGCCCCCAGCGTTCCTAGGTAGGTGGGGGCGGGGATGAAGTAAGGGGGGGAGGTCTCCACCCCATTCCTCCTGGCGGCCAGGGCATGCCCCAGCTCGTGAGACCCCAGCACCGTCAGCAGGCTCAGGGAGAAGAGAAGGGCCCCCCGGATCTCCCCGAAGAGGAGGTAGCCGGAGCCCAGGGTGGATAGGAGGGTGGCGGCGAAGAGCAGGAGGGGGAGGCGGGTTCTCGTCCTAGAGCGGGGAAGGCCCCTGAGCCAGAGGTAGAGGGCCCCGTCCCTCTTCCTGAGAGCGGCCACCTTCCCCCTGAGCCTCAGCTCCCTGAGCAGGCGGGAGAAGGAGGACCCGGGTCTGGCCTCCACCTCCATCATGCCCTCCCCCCTGCCTAGCGCGAAGTCCACCACGGAGAATTCCCTCTCCACCAGCGGGAGGATCTCCCCCCACTCCTCCGGGAGCTCCTTTCCCGTGACGGTCAGCTCCCCCCCGCACCTTGGGCATCTTTCCCTCACCGGCTCCCCTAGCCCCTTGGCGGACATCTGGTACTCCAGGTAGCCGCAGGAGGAGCACTCCACCCTGGCCACGGGTGGGGTCTTCATCTCCCCTCCCCTTGGAGGCGATAAGTAAATATCCCTCGGGGGGAACTCCAGCGGGTGCCCGGATGCGCCTGCTGCTGATCCACGCGGACTTCCTGGAGTTTCGGGCCCTGGAGCCCACCCCCTTCGCGGAGGAGGCGGGGAGGAGGGAGGGAAGGGTGGAGGAGGTGCTGGTGGCCTTCACGGCGGTGGAAGAGGGGGATGGGGAGAACGCCGGGGCCGTGATCTCCAGGGCCTCGGAGGAGATCCTGGAGCTATGCGGTAAGCTGGGCGTGAGGAGGGTGGCGGTCTATCCCTACGCCCACCTCAGCCCTTCCCTTTCCCCCCCGGACGTGGCGGTGGAGATCCTGAGGGGGCTCAGGGAGAGGCTCTCGGAGGGGGGGCTGGAGGTCGTGCACGTTCCCTTCGGCTGGTACAAGGCCTTCACCCTCAGGTGCAAGGGACATCCCCTCAGCGAGCTCTCCAGGACCATCACGGCCGAGCCCGCGGCCCCCCTCCGGGCGGAGGAGGAGGAAGGGGAGCTCAGGGTGCTCACCCCGGACGGGAGGGAGGAGAGGGTGGATGCCAGGGATCCCTCCTCCTGTTCCCTGCTGGCGGAGAACCCCCACCTCCTCCACTACCTCCGGGAGGGGAGGGGGGAGGAGCCGGCCCACCTCTCCCTCATGCGCAGGCTGGAGCTGGTGGACTACGAGCCAGCCAGCGACGTGGGGCACTTCCGGTTCTATCCCAAGGGGGAGCTCCTGAAGTCCCTGCTGGAGGACTACGCGGCCCAGCTGGCCAGGCAGGTGGGGGCCCTTTTCGTCCAGACCCCCCTCCTCTACCGCCTGGAGGAGAGGGACATAGGGAGCCAGGCCGCCAGGTTCCTGGCCAGGGACTACAGGGTGAGGCTCCCGGGAAAGACCCTGCTGCTCAGGTTTGCGGGGGACTTCGGGCTCTTCAGGATGATGAGGGATGCCCAGCTCAGCTACCGGCAGCTCCCGCTGAGGGTCTTCGAGCTCTCCCCCTCTTTCAGGCTGGAGCAGAGCGGGGAGTGCGTGGGGCTGAAGAGGCTGCGCTCCTTCACCATGCCCGACCTTCACTGCTTCTGCGCCGACCTGCCCCAGGCCCTGGAGGAGTACCGGCGCCTCTTCCGTCTCTTCCTGGAGCCCCTGCGCCGGATGGAGCTCCCCTACGCCCTGGTCTTCAGGGTGGTGGGGGAGTTCTACCGGGAGCACAGGGACTTCGTGCTGGAGCTGGTGAGGGAGGAGGGGAGGGGGGCCCTCCTCGAAATCCTGCCGGAGAGGAAGCACTACTGGGTGATGAAGCACGAGCTCCAGTTCCTGGACCCGCAGGGGGGAGGGACCCAGCTCTCCACCGTCCAGCTGGACCTGGAGGACTCCGAGAGGTACGGGATCCTCTACACGGATGCGGAGGGGAGGAGGAGGGGGTGCGTGATCCTCCACTCCTCCATGGGTTCCATAGAGCGCTGGATCTACGCCCTCCTGGAGGATGCGGAGAGGAGGAGGAGGGAGGGGGGAATTCCCTCCCTTCCCCTCTGGCTCTCCCCCACCCAGGTGAGGCTGGTACCGGTGGGGGAGAGGCACGTGGAGAGGTGCCTGAGGGAGGCGGAGGTCCTGGAGGCCAGAGGGGTGAGGGCGGACGTGGACGACAGGGACTGGACCGTGGCCAGGAGGATCAGGGAGGCGGAGAGGGAGTGGATCCCCTACATCGCAGTGGTGGGGGACAGGGAGCTGGAGAGCGGAAGGCTCTCGGTGAGGGTGAGGGGTTCGGGCATCAGGGAGTACGGGACCGAGGAGCTGGCGGAGGAGGTGAGGAGGAGGTGCGAGGGCTTCCCCCACCGTCCCTTGTTCCTTCCCAGGAGGCTCTCCCTCAGACCCCTCTTCGTGGGCTGATCATCCGTACCATCCCAGCCCGAGCTCCCTGCACCTGGAATCCACCTCACGCTGGATCAGCTCCATTTCCTCCTCCGTGAGGTGGGAGAACCTCCCCTGAAGCCTGAGGTACTCCTTCACCGGTTTCCTCTTCTCCGGCCTGAAGGTGATCCTGATCTTCCCATTTTCCGCCTCGTAGAGGATCCAGCATCCCGTCTCCACCGCCAGCCTGGCCAGCCTCACGGTGAGGGAGGGGTCGTGCCTCCAGCCCGTGGGGCAGGGACAGTGAACGTGGAGGTAGGAGGGCCCCTTCACCGCCGCCGCCTTCCTGACCTTCCAGACCAGATCCCAGGGGTATCCCACGGAGGCGGTGGCCACGTAGGGTATCCGGTGGGCCAGGGCTATGGAGGGCATATCCTTCTTGGGCCTGTCCTCCCCCCTCCCGATCTTCCCGGCGGGGGTGGTGGTGGTCCAGGCCCCGAAGGGGGTGGTCCCGCTTCGCTGGATTCCCGTGTTGTGCACCACCATCCCCTCGGCGATGAAGTTGTGATCCCCCTCCACCCTCAGGTCCACGGTCTGGTTCCTGCCCACGTACCTGAGCTCGATGATCCTCTCCAGCTCGAAAAAGTCGTTGCCCTCCAGCGGGTTCCCGTGTTGTGAGGAATACTCTTCCGGGTTGGGGGCCCCCTTCCTAAAGCAGAGATAGCCGGAGTTCTGCAGCGGTTCTTCGCACCTTTCACCCTTCCCCCTCCAGTGAATCCTTCCCACCCTGTAGTGCAGGGTTTGCAGGAGCAGCCTCAGCCTCCGCAGCAGCTCGTGGCTGGCCGAAACGTATCTGTGGTTCCCCCTGGAGCTGTATCCGTCGGCCAGCATCATACCCTCCACCAAAGCCTTTCTCTCCTCCTCTGGCAGGGTGAGGACCCAGCCGGGTAGGGTCTTGTTCCCCGCCCCCCAGAAACCGAGCGATTCGATGAAGCGCACCAGGTTGGAGGAGTAAAGGTAAAGATAACTTCCGTTTCCGGTGGGGGTGATGCCCAGAACCTTTTGGGAGAGTCTGATCAGTTCCCTCCTGCCCTTCTTCCCCTTGGGGAGGACGAAGCCCACCTCCCCCCTTTCCGGCCTCACCCAGCCGTTCCCCAGCCATATCCCCAGGAGCTTCATGAGCTCGGGAGAGGATCGCTCCGGCACCCTAACGGGGTGTGCAGCCCTTGGGGCAGCGGTGAAGTTGAAGCGATAGGAGCTGCCGTAGGGTATCCCCTTCAGCACCACGACCTCATCCCCCACCCTGAGCCGGCTCAGGGTTTTCCAGACCAGCCTGTTCCTCCCTCCTCCCCTCTCCAGGGTTAGGAAGGGATGGTTGGGGGTGGCCCTGATCAGGTGGTGGGGGGTGACGACTTCGTAGAGGTCATGCACCCCATTGAAGAACACGCCGCTGCACCTTCTGGCGACCAGGGTCCTCCTCTGGACCTCGAAGGAGTAGAGGAGCTCCCCCACCTTCACCTCTGAGACCGGCTTGAGTCCCCCCTCGGTCAGCACGAGGGTGGAGGGATCCAGGCAGTTCATGTAGGCTTCGTTGTCGGTGCAGACGTAAAGCACGTCATGTCCCCTCTCCATCATCCCGGAAAGGGCCTGGAGGCCTATGTCGGCCGTTCCCCCGTCCCCCGCTATGGCCACCACCTTTATTCCCTCCTTCCCCAGCCTTCGCAGGGCGACCTCCACCCCCGAGGCTACGGCGGCCGCGTTCTCGAAGGCCCCGTGGATCCAGGGGACCCTCCAGGCGGTCTGGGGGTAGGGGGTGGTCACCACCTCCATGCAGCCCGTGGCCTGAACCACGATCACCCTCCTTCCCAGGGCCTTCAGGATCAGCCTGAGCGCCATGGCTTCCCCGCATCCGGGGCAGGCCCTGTGTCCCGGGGCCAGCAGCTCCTCCTCGGGAGGCCTCATTCCACCACCTCCCTCCTGACTCCCACCCAGCGCGGGTTCTCCCCCACCCTTCCCTCCTCCCCCGCCCTCCTGGTCTCCCCTATCACCTCCTCCAGGTCCTCCACCCTGACGTCCCTGCTTCCCAGCCCCAGGATGAAGTTCAGGAAGAGGGGCCTCCTGGTCTCGTTGGCGAAGGCGGCCACCGTGTCCGTGTAGAGGGCCCCCATCCATCCCGCGGAGAGGTCCTTCTCCAGCACCGCCACCGCCTTGGCCCCCGAGAGGGCCCTCACCAGTTCCTCCCCCGGGAAGGGACGGTAGAGGAGGAGCCTCACCAGACCCACCCTTTCCCCCCTTTCCCTGCACCTGTCCACCGCCTCCTTGGCCGTTCCGGCGAGGGAACCCATGGTCAGCAGGAGGACCTCCGCCCCCTCCGTCCTGTACTCCTCCAGGATTCCGTATCTCCTCCCGAACCTTCGCTCGAACTCCTCCGCCACCTTCACGAAGCCCTCCTTCGCCCCCCTGAGGGCCCTGTGCTGCTGGTACCTGGCCTCCAGGTATATCTCCGGAACCCCCACGGGCCCCATGGTGAGGGGACGGTCGGGGTCCAGCTTGAAGGAGGGGGAATAGGGGGGTAGGAAGGCGTCCACCTCCTCCTGGGAGGGGACCTCGACGGGCTCCGAAGTGTGGGATAGGATGTACCCGTCGTAGCAGACCATGGCCGGGAGGGAGAGGGACTCGGCCAGGCGGAAGGCCAGGAGCAGGAGGTCCAGGATCTCCTGGTTGTTCTCGCAGTAGAGCTGGATCCAGCCGCAGTCCCTCACGGAGAGAGAGTCCTGCTGGTCGTTCCAGATGCTCAGGGGGGCGGAGAGGGAGCGGTTGGCGTTGGCCATCACCACGGGCAGCCTCATTCCCGAGACCACGTAGAGGATCTCGCTCATCAGCATGAGCCCCTGGGAGGAGGTGGCGGTGAAGGCCCTGGCACCGGTGGCGGAGGCCCCCAGGCAGACGCTCAGGGCGCTGTGCTCGGACTCCACCTTCACGAACTCCGCCTCCAGCTCCCCGTCGGCCACGTACTTGGCCAGGGTCTCCACCACCACCGTCTGGGGGGTGATGGGGTAGGCAGAGATGACCTGGACCCTGGCGAGCTTGGCCGCCAGGGCCGCCGCCTCGTTCCCGTTGAGCAGCTGCTTCAAGTTCCCTCCTCCACCATCCTTATGACCGCCCTGGGGCACTCCGCGGCGCACACCCCGCACCCCTTGCAGTAGTCTTCGTCCGTCCGGTACTCCCTCTCCCCTTCCTTCACGATGCACGCCTCGGGACAGAGGATCCAGCAGTTGTCGCATCCGTTGCAGCTCCCGCAGCTGAAGCACCTTTCCGCTTCCGCCCTCACCTCCTCCTCGGAGCCCGGCCCCAGGGGCCCCCCCACCCTGGGGGAAAAGGTGAAATAATCCAGCTTTATCTCCTCGGGGGCCACCACGCTGGGCGCGGGTGGGGGCTCGGGCTCCCTCCCCCTCAGGAAGGCGTCCACCCCAAGGGCCGCCCTCCTTCCCGAGCCTATGGCCCTGGCCACCCCCCTCCCCGCTCCCGCCAGCTCCCCCGCCGCGAAGACCCCCTCCATCCCCGTCCTCCCCCACCCATCCACTCCTTTCACCTCCAGCCCCTCCGGGAGGGGATTCCTCCCGGTGGCCAGCACCACGGCCTCGTACCCCTCCAGCTCCCTCCTTCCCTCCACCCTGTGGCCCCTCTCCACCTCCACCCCCATCCCCCTCAGGGAGGCGAGTTCTTCCTCCAGAACCGCACGTGGAAGGTGCTCCTCGGGCATTCCCCAGGCCATCAGCCCCCCCTCCTTTTCCCTGGCCTCGAAGACCCTCACCTCGTGGCCCAGCAGCCTGAGGTGGTAGGCGCAGGAGAGGCCGGCGGGACCTCCCCCCACCACCGCCACCTCTTTGCCCGTGGACCTTCCGGCCTTCACCTCCCACCCCTTTTCCCTCCCCAGATCCCCAAGGAAGCGCTCCACCGCCCTTATGGCCAGGGGCTCGTCCAGCCTTCCCCTGTTGCAGGCGGGCTCGCAGAAGCGGTAGCACACCCTCCCGCAAACGGAGGGGAAGGGGTTGGTGCTCTTAAGGACCCCCCAGGCTTCCCTCATCCTGTCCTTCTCCACCAGGTAGAGAATCTCCGGAAGATCGTTCCCCACGGGACAGGAAAAGGAGCAGGGGGCCATCCTCCTCTCCCTCACCGGGCGCCGGATCCTCCACCCAGAGGTGAGGTATTCCACGCTGCTCCCCGGCCGGTCTATTACCGCTCCAGGAAGTAGCTTCATTCCCTGGCCTCCTCGTAGGCCCTGGTGATGGCCCTCTGATTCCTCTCCCCCGCCCCCCCCTTGAAGTATTCCCCTACCGCCCGCAGGACGGAGTCCAGGCTAACCTGTTCCGTGGCCCTCACGTAGGCCCCCAGCATGGCCATGTTGGTGATGGGGGCCCCCATCTCCTCCATCGCTATGGAGGTGGCGTCCACCCAGACCACCTTCCCCGCCCTGAGGCCCTGGGGGGGACCTTTGGAGTTCAGGATCAGCACCCCTTCCGGCTTCAGCCCCTCCGTCACGTTCACCGTCCTGAGCAGGGTGGGATCCAGCACCACCACGTGGTCCGGATGGTAGATCTGGCTCCTGATCCTGATGGGTTTGCTGTCCAGTCTGGCGAAGGCCACCACGGGCGCCCCCCTCCTCTCCGCCCCGAAGAAGGGAAAGGCCTGTGCATACTTTCCCTCCAGGAAAGCCGCCTCCGCGAGCATGCGGGCTGCCGTTACCGCCCCTTGTCCCCCCCTTCCGTGGAACCTCACCTCGATCACGTTTTTCCCCGAAAATTTCACACTATAATGCCTGCCCGTATTTAACCTTTAGCCAGAAAGAAAAAAAATGGTGTTCAGGCGTAGGCCGAGAAGCCCTTGCCGAGGATGGAGTAGCCGGTGATCAGCTTCATGATTTCGGTGGTGCCGTCCGGAATGGTCTGCATCCTGGCGTCGCGGAAGTACCTCTCCAGGGGCATCTCCTCGGAAAGGCCCAGGCCACCGAAGATCTGCATGGCCATGTAGGTCACCTTCACCGCCACCTCCCCTCCGTAGGCCTTGGCCATGGCCGAGAGCCTCCTGGCGTCGGGGTCGCCCTTGGAGATGGCGTGCACGGCCTTGTAGCCCAGGAGCCTGGCGGTCTCGATGTACACGCTCATCTTGTACAGCATCTCCTGGATCAGCTGGAACTTCCCTATGGGCTTGCCGAACTGCACCCGCTGCTTGGCGTACTCCACCGCCTTCTCGAAGGCCGCCTCCGCTATCCCCACGGACATCAGGCACATTCCCGCCCTGGGCATGGTGAGCATGGCCGTCACGGGGGAGACCGAGGTCAGGAGCTTCATGAAGCCCTCGGAGACCGGGAGCCCCCCCTGCTCGAAGGCCCTCTGCACCAGGACGGTCATCTCGTTGTTCTTGGGAACCCTGCAGTTGTCGAAGAACATCTCCCCGGTGGGGGAGGCCTTCCACCCTATCTTGTGGAGCTCGTTGGTCTCCCAGCCCGAGACCTCCTTCTCCACCAGGAAGAAGGTCTCCACTCCTCCGGCCTCCAGGTTCCTGGCCCCCACCCAGGCGGTGTCGGCTATGGGCGCATTGCTTATCCAGGTCTTCCTGCCGTTGATGACGTAGTGGTCCCCGTCCAGCTTGGCGGTGGTCTTGATGTTGGAGGTGTCGCAGCCGGCCTCGGGCTCTGTCTCCGCGAAGCATCCTATGAACTCCGCCCTCTCCAGCCTTCGCAGGATCCTGTCCTTGACGTCGTCATCGGCGAAGGGGGCGAAGAGGGCAGGAATGGCCCCCATCCCGAAGAGCGGGAGAAGGCTGGGCCAGACCCTCCCCACCTCCTCGGCGAAGATGCAGAAGATCATCGGGTCCATCATGGACCTTATGTTCTCCGGATCCAGACCTATCCCTATGCTCTTGAACTTCTTCATGATCTGAATGGCCTCTTCCCTGGTGAGCGGTCCCTGGCTGTCCCTCTTGTTCACGTAGGACTCCGGAAACTCTTTCTGCAGGAACTCCCTAAGGGTATCCCTGAACATCCGCTGGTCCTCGGTAAACTCGAAATCCATCTCCCATCCCTCCTTTTTTACCCCCTCCTTTTTTCCCTCTGCTATTTATCCTTTGCTGGAGGAGGGGCAGGGATGGGCCTGAGGTACGTGGAGAGGCCCCAGGTGAGGAGGGTGCTCCCTAGGAGGAGGCCGGACTCCCACAAAGGGGAGAACGGGAGGGTGCTGGTGGTGGGGGGGAGCCTCAGGTACGTGGGGGCCCCTGCCCTGACCGCCCTCTCCGCCCTCAGGTCGGGGGTGGACCTGGTAACGGTGGCCTCCCCCGAGGAGACGGCCAAGCTCATCAACACCTTCTCCCCCGACCTGATCACCCTGAAGCTCCCGTGCAGGGAGCTGGGGCCGGAGGTCCTCCCCCACCTCCTGCCCGAGCTGGAAAGGTGCGATTCGCTGGTGGTGGGGCCGGGGCTGGGGGAGGGAACGGAGGAGGCGGTGGTGGCCCTGATGGAGGAAACGGGAAGGAAGTTTCCCTCCCTTCCCGTGCTCCTGGACGCGGACGCCCTCAGGGCGGTGAGGGGGAGGGAATGGAGGGGGAGAAGGGTGGTGCTCACCCCCCACGCGGGGGAGTTCAGGATGATCACGGGGAGGGAGGTTCCCGGGAGGCTGGAGGAGAGGGTGAGGGTGGTCTCGGAGGAGGCCAGGAGGCTGGGGTGCGTGATCCTGCTCAAGGGAAGGGTGGACGTGATCTCCTCCCCGAGGGGGGAGGTCGTGCTCAACCGCACCGGCAACCCTGGCATGACGGTGGGGGGAACGGGGGATGTGCTGGCGGGGGTGGTGGGGGCCCTCCTGGCCCAGGGGCTGGACACCTTCGAGGCCTCCTGGGCGGGGGCCTACGTGAACGGGATGGCGGGGGACCTGTGCCTGAGGGAGAAGGGATACGGTTTCACCGCCTCGGATTTAATAGCCAAGCTCCCCTATGTTTTCAAGAGCCTGAGGGGGGAGTGAAGTGGCCAGGTTCGAGGTGGCGGAACGAAGGCTCTTCAACGTGAAGATATGCATGAGGTGCAACGCCCACAACGCCTGGAGGGCCACCAAGTGCCGCAAGTGCGGCTACACCAAGCTCAGGCCCAAGGCCAGGGAGAGGAGGGCCTGATCACAGGATCCCGCGGTGCTTGGCGCAGGAGATGCAGGCATAAGCCTTCCTGGGAGGGATGAAGACCCTCCTTTTGTCCAGCCCGGGGATCGCCTTGGCGTCCAGCCAGGAGCCCCTCTTGACGGGTACGGCCTTCACCCTGGGGGTCAGGCGTCCGCAGTAAACGCAGGGCACGGGCTGGCTCCGCCCCCCTACCGCGTAGTGCCCCCATTTCTTCCCCATACCTATCTCCTTTGCCGCGTCCGGCATAAAAGGGAAAGGGGTGCCGGCGTCCTGGCCGTAATCCACCTTCTGTTCTAGGCAGCATCTGGCTTAGCGGGCCACCACCCGTCTCGAGCGGGTGCTCCTCGACGGAGGCTTGCCCTTGCATCCCGCGGATTGGCCGTTTCATCCCCCGGTTCCCTCTCGGCGTTCCCGCCCCATCCTCCTCGGGAGACCGGCGGGTGTCGTTTCTGTGCCAGGGTCGGGCCTCTCGGCCCAGTCCTCACGGACTCGCGGTACCCGCTTGATGGGTGGAATTTCCTCAGGCGTTACCGCCCGACGGCTGCCCACCAGCTCGCCGGCACCCCAAAATTAACTGCTTTTTTAAGTAAATATCCCTCCCCCTGGGGGGGTCCGGCCGCAACCCTTTTAAAGGAGTTCCCGGCAAAAGGGAAGATGCCAGTCCGGTGGGTGGTGGAGGATCCCAAGGAGAAGAACGTGTGGTGGCCCTCGGAGGAGATGAGGCGGAGGGCCTGGGTGAGCGATCCCGGGATCTACGAGGAGGCGGCGAAGGATAGGGTGGCCTTCTGGGAGAGGCTGGCCGGGGAGGGACTGGAGTGGTTCAAGCGCTGGGAGAAGGTCTACGAGTGGAACCCCCCCTACGTGAAGTGGTTCATAGGAGGAAGGCTCAACGCCAGCTACAACGCGGTGGACAGGCATGTGAAGGCAGGGAAGGGGAACAAGAGGGCGGTGATCTGGGTCCCCGAGCCTCCCCAGGAGGAGCCCAGGATCCTCACCTACAACGAGCTCTTCCTCCAGGTCAACAAGTTCGCCAACGTCCTGAAGAGCCTGGGGGTGAGGAGGGGGGACAGGGTGGGGATCTACCTCCCCATGATCCCAGAGCTCTACCCCGCCATCCTGGCCTGCTCCCGGATAGGGGCCCCCCACACCGTGGTCTTCTCGGCCTTCGCCCCCGATGCCCTCAGGGTGAGGCTGGAGGATTCGGAGGCCAGGGTGCTCATCACCTGCGATGGGTATTACCGGAGGGGAAAGATGGTGGACCTGAAGGCCAATGCCGACGAGGCCATCAAGGGCACGAAGGTGGAGAAGATGGTGGTGGTGAGGAGGGCGGGGAACGAGGTAAGGATGGAGAGGGGCAGGGACTTCTGGTGGCACGAGCTCATGGAGGAGGCCGATCCCTGGTGCCCCCCCGAACACATGGACAGCGAGGACATGCTCTTCCTGCTCTACACCAGCGGGACCACGGGAAGGCCCAAGGGGGTGATCCACACCACCGGAGGCTACCTCACCCAGGCCTACTGGACGGCCAGGTGGGTCTTCGACCTGCACGATGACGACCTCCTCTGGTGCACCTCCGACATAGGATGGGTGACGGGCCACACCTACGCCTGCTACGGTCCCCTCCTGAACGGAGCCACCCTCCTGGTCTACGAGGGGGCCCCCGATTACCCGGCACCCGATCGCTACTGGGAGATCATAGAGAGGTTCAAGGTGACCATCTTCTACACCGCCCCCACCGCCATCAGGATGTTCGTGAGGTGGGGGGAGGAATGGGTGAAGAAGCACGACCTCAGCTCCCTGAGGCTGCTGGGAACGGTGGGGGAGCCCATAGACCGGGAGACCTGGCTCTGGTACTTCCACCACGTGGGGGGAGGCAGGTGTCCCATCGTGGACACGTGGTGGCAGACGGAGACCGGCGGGGCCCTCCTCACGTCCTTGCCCGGAATAGGGCCCTTCATCCCCACGGTGGCGGGCAGGCCCTTCCCTGGGGTCCAGCTGGAGATCGTGGATGAGGAGGGGAACCCCGCGGACTCCGGTTATCTGGTCCAGGTCCCGCCCCTTGCCCCTGGGATGCTGAGGGGGCTCTACAAGGCGGACGATAAGTACAGGGAGACTTACTGGCTCAGGTATAACTACCGCTATTACTTCCCCTCCGACGGGGCCGTCCGGACCCTCTACGGCTGCATAAGGGTGACGGGAAGGGTGGATGACGTGATGAAGGTGGCGGGGCACCGCCTCTCGACGGCCGAGATGGAGGACGTCCTCAACACCCACCCCTTCGTGACGGAGAGCGCCGTGGTGCCGAAGCCCCATGACCTGAAGGGGGAGGTTCCCGTGGCCTACGTGGTCCTGAAGGAGGGGAGGATCCCCTCCAGGGAGCTGGAGGCGGAGCTGAAGGCGCTGGTGAGGGAGAGGATAGGGCCCATAGCCGTCCCCGAGGAGATCCTGTTCGTTCCCGACCTCCCTAAGACCAGGAGCGGGAAGATCATGAGGAGGATCCTGAAGGCCCTGCTCATCAACGCTCCCGTGGGTGACACCACCACCCTCCTGAACCCTGAGGCCGTGGAGACCCTCAAGCAGGTTCTTGCTTCGAGGAAGACCCAGGGCTGAGCTTTTTTAGCTTCGCCTCAGAGAGGGGATGGCCAGGGTGGTGTAGCGGCAGCATCCGGGACTGTGGATCCCGTGACCCGGGTTCAAATCCCGGCCCTGGCCCTCTAGGTGTAGACCTCCAGCACCTGAAGACCGCAGGTCCTGTCGTAGTACCTCACGTTCTTCCCCGTACGGTCCAGGTAGGAATAGGAGTACCTGATTCCCGAGCGGATGAGGGGCATGGAGTTGTCGGTCCCCCTTCCCCGGAAGGCGAAACCCAAAGGATCGTAGATCTCCACGTAAACGTTCTCCCCCGCCGCCGCGGCCCTCCTGAACCTGACGCTCACCACCTTGGACCGTCCGTTGTCGCTCAGGAAGTTGCCCGCGTAGAGGAG
>CAZDZG010000024.1:0-16505 GCA_964509845.1 Hadarchaeota archaeon (SeqCode)
GCAAGATCTTCATCGCCCTTTTCGTGATCATGGATCCCTTCGGTAGCATTCCCATCTTCCTGCTGGCCACGAGCGGCAAGGGGAAAAGGGAAACGACCGAGGCGGCGACCTATGCCGTAGGGGTGGCGGCCCTGGTTCTCTTCTTTTTCCTCTTCTTGGGAGACTCTCTCTTTCGCCTCCTCAGAATAGAGTTCACCTCCCTCCAAATAGGGGGAGGGGCGGTGCTGGGGCTGTTGGGAATGGAGTTGGTGCTGGGAAAGAGCATGCTGGGGAGTACGAGCAGGGGTTCCTCCGCCTTGGCCCTCATAGGCACTCCCATGCTCACCGGTCCGGGGGTTATCGTCTCCACCATGATCTTCGTGAAGACCTACGGCCACCTGCCCACCCTCCTGGCCTCCTTTCCCCTGCTGATCTCCAGCTGGGTCGTGCTCAGGCTCTCCTCCTTCTTCCACCGGGTGCTGGGGAAGGAAGGAATAGAGATTCTCTCCAGGGTGATGGGGCTTCTGCTGGTGACCATAGCGGTGGATCTGGTGATGGGGGGAATAAGGAACGCCCTGAGGTCGGCCTAGCGCTACTCCACGTAGATGGCTGGCTTGAGGGGGAGGGCCAGAGCGCTCCTCCCCTTCGGGTCGTACAGGTCGGGTGTATCCTCCCTCAGGATCCTCACCTCCAGCCCCAGCAACCTGTCCAGCCGGGCGGAGGCTAGGATCTCCTCCTCGTTCACCTCCCTTTCCGACAACAGGGCCCTTCTCTCCTCCGAGAGGTTCCTGATCTCCTTCAGGCACCTCTCCAGGAAGGGTGCCAGCTTTGCCCTGGGCTCCCCCACCCTTTCCTCCAGCAGCCTCAGGAGCTCCCCCCTGTCCACCTCACCCTGGGAGAGCCTCCTCAGGAGCTCCCGGTAGGCCACCCTCTTCCAGCTGGAGGAGGTATAGAGATAGACGGTCCTAGGCCTGGTCTTGATCACCTTCAGAATCCTGCCCACATCCTCCACCACGGAGGACAGAAACTCCTCGGCGAGTTCAGCCTCCGGATCCTTCAGCTCCTCCTCCACCTGGGGCCAGGGAGCCAGGGAGACGAATCCCTCCTCCCCCATCATCCTCCAGAGTTCCTCGCAGAGGTGGGGGATGAAGGGGGAGAGGAGGCGAACCCAGACGTGCAGTACCTTCCTGAGCACCTCCCCTCTAGCCTCTTTCCCCCTCCAGGAAAGGTACCTCCTCACGTCCTGCTGGAGGAGGAAGAAGGAGGACTGCAGGGCCCTCCTTATCTCAAACCTCTCCAGGGCCTGGGTCGTCTCCTCCACCCTCCTCTGCAGCCTGCTCAGCAGCCACCTCTCGGGCAGGCCGTGGGGGAGGGAGGAGGGGGGGAGGGATAGGAGCTCCCGGCAGAGGGAGAAGAACCTGTCCAGGGCCCTCACCATGCTCTCGGCCTCGTTTTTTCTCCAGTTGAAGTCCTGCCAGGGCTCGGAGGAGGACAGGAGGTAGAGCCTCACCGCATCGGCCCCGTACTCCTGCACGGCCCTGTTGACCTCCACCAGGTTCCCCTTGGAGGAGGACATCTTCTGTCCCTCCAGCACCGCCATCCCGAAGCACACGATGCCCTTTGGAAGGCGGTGGGGGAAGAGGAGGGCATGGTGGAAGATGAAGAAGGTGAGGTGGTTGGGGATGAGCTCGCTGGCCGACATCCGGTAGTCCAGGGGATACCAGTACTCGAACTCCTCCCTCATGCGCTTCAGCGTCTGGACGGGAATCCCGGAGGAACGGGAAAGGGCCTCCGGGTCCCCCCTTCCGTAGAAGATGAAGTCGAAGACCTCATCCCCCAGCCTCTCGGGATCCAGCTGCTTGAGGAGATGGGAGATGGTGTAGTAGGCCATGTAAACGGTGGAGTCGCTTAGGGACTCTATGATCCAGTTGGGGTCCCAGGGGGCTCTGGTCCCCATCCCCACCTTCCTGGTGCAGGGCCACTCCCTCAGCCACTCTATGGTGTGCTCGTACTGTGCCCTGCTTTCGGGGGGAACGAGCTCCATTTTGGCCAGGGCCTCCCTGGCCTTTTCCTTCCACCCTGGATCGGCGTAGTTGAGGAACCACTGGTCCTCCACCACCTTTATCAGCACGGGGGAGCCGCACCTGCACCTCACGGGCTTGTGGGAGAACTCGTACATGAGGGAGGCCTCCCCCCTCAGGAGCAGCTCCTGCTTGACCAGGTTCTTGGCCTCCGAGACGGCCTTCCCCCCGTACTGGGGTATCCAGTCCCTCATCCTTCCCTTCGCGAACTCCGCCCTGTAAACCCTGGAGGTGGCCTCCTCGAGCCTGGGATCCAGCTGCCCCCCTATTCCCATCCTCTTCACCTCCTCCGCCGCAGGGAACTCCCCGTACCCCTCCACCTCGATCAGGGAGAGGGGGCGAAGGGCCTCCGGGTCCACCCCCAGCTCCCTGAGCCTCTCGGGTTGCTTTTTGAGTTCCTCCAGGGCCACGTGGTCATAGGGGGCGTGGGCGGGAACCGATCCCACCACCCCCGTGGCGTTGTCGGGATCCACGAAGCGGGCAGGAAGGATGGGAACCCTCTTGCGGGTGAGGGGGACCTCCACCTCGGAGCCGAACCTCACCTCGAAAGGCCTGGGCTCCCCCACCCGGTACCCCTGCTCCGCCAGCTTGGAGACGGCCTGCTCGCTCACCACCCACCTCTCCCCCTCCACTTCCACCTCCACGTAGTTCACCTCGGGGTTGAGCCAAAGGTTGGTGACCCCGAAGAGGGTCTCGGGTCTAAGGGTGGCGGCGGGGAAGATCCTCTCCCCCTGCCTGTACTTCAGGAGGGTGAACTCCAGGACCTCCGCCTCCTCTCCCTCCAGCAGGTCGTGATCCGTGACCGGATTGCCGTCTCTGGGACACCACCTCACCGGATGCTTCCCCCTCACCACCAGCCCCGCTTCCATGAGCTTGTGGTACTGCCAGGTGATGAATTTGCTGTAAGGGGGATCCACGGTGGTGAAGTCCCTCCTCCAGTCTATGGACAGGCCCAGCCACTTCATTCCCTTCTTGTAGCTGAGGTCGCTGATCTCGGCGAAGTAGGTTCCGAAGAACTTGGGGTCCTCCAGCTTGGTCAGCAGCTCCTGGGGCACCCCGTACCGCTTGGTCAGCAGCTCCACGTACTGGGGCTCCCTCCTGGCCACCCGCCTCGAGGCCCCCACGATGGGAGTCCCCGTGAAGTGGAAGGCCATGGGGAAGAGGACATTGTATCCCCTCATGCGCTTGTACCTGGCCACCACGTCCGGTATGGTGTAGGTCCTGGCGTGGCCTATGTGCATGGGACCCGAGACATAGGGATAGGCCACGGTCAGGTAGAACTTGGGCCTGGTGTCGGGTTCGGCCTGAAAGATCCCGGCCCTTTCCCACTCCTCCTGCCACTTCCTCTCCATCTCCCTGAAGTTCACCTCATCCCCCCAGCACCTTCCTCACTTCCTCCACCGCCTTTCTTACGGCCATCGCCAGACCCTCCACCCTGGGCCCTCCCCCCTGTCCGAAGTTCTTCCTCCCTCCCCCGCCTCCCCCCAGCTCCCTGGCCGCCAGGGAGGCCAGGGCACCGCAGTCCACCCCCCTCTCCACCGCCTTTTCCCCCGCGGCCAGCACCAGGCTGGCCACCCTCCCCGAGCTCCCCAGGATGACCACCGTGTAGGGATCCTTGCTCATCTCCTCGGCCAGCTTTATCATCTCCTCCGTTCTGACCTCCCCCATTTCCTCCTTCACCACCACGAACTCCCCTATTCTCTCCCCCCTCTGTCTGAGGGCCGGAGAGGCTAGGCTGACCAGTCTCTTCCTGAGGGCCTCCACCTCCTTCTGCAGGAGCTTCCTCTCCTCCACCACCCTCTCCACGGCCCTTTCCACCTCCTCCTTGGGAACACCCAGGAGCCTGGCCATCCTTTCCCTTTCCTCCTCCCTCCTCCTCATTTCCTCCACCGCCGCCTTCCCAGCCACGAACTCCAGCCTCTCCACCCCGTCCTGAAGGCGCTCCGTCCTCAGGATCTTCAGGATCCCGATTTCCCCCGTGCTCCTGCAGTGGGTGCCGGCACAGGCCTGGACGTTCCATCCCTCTACCTCCACCACCCTCAGCTTCCTTCCCGGCACCACTCCGCCCTGGTAGAGCACGAAGCCGTACCTCTCCTCCGCTTCGTTTCTGTCCATGAAGGAGGTGCGTATGGGGAGATTGCTCAGGATCACCTCGTTGGCCCTCCTCTCTATCTCCGCCACCTCCTCCGGCTCAAGCCTCTTGAAGTGGGTGATGTCCAGCCTGGAGCCCTCGGGCCGCTTCTGGGCCCCGTGCTGCCAGACATGGGGTCCCAGGGTCCTTCTGGCCGCCTCCAGCAGGATGTGGGTGGCCGAGTGGTGGCGCATGAGGGAGCTCCTCCTCTCCCAGTCTATCCTCCCCTTTACCCTTTCCCCCACCCTGAAGGGATTGGAGCTGAGGTGATGCACCACGGCCTCCCCCCTCTTTTCCACCCTCACCACCTCCGCCCTTTTCCCTTCTCCCTCCAGGAAGCCGCAGTCCCCCTCCTGTCCCCCTCCCTCGGGGTAAAAGACGGTCCTGTCCAGCACCACCTCGTTCCCCCTGCTGAACAGCACCTTGGCCTCCATCTCCCTCAGGTAAGGATCCTCGTAGAAGAGGAGTTTGGTGCGCGGAAGCTTTTCCCCCTCCTCCTCCCTTTTCCTCCCCACCTCCTGCTTTCTGGCCAGCCTTATGTAGAAATCCTCCGGGATCTTCACCTCCACCCCCTTTTCCCTCCCCACCTCCCTGACGATCTCCGGCGGGAGACCGTGGCTGTCGTAGAACTCGAACAGCTTCTCCTCCGGCAGGGGGGAACCGGCGGGAAGGGAGGAGAGGGTCCTTTCCAGCAGCCTCCTCCCCCTCTCCAGGGTCTCCCGGTACCTCCTCTCCTCCAGCTCCACCACCCTGAGGATGTACTCCCTTCTTTCTTCGAGTTCGGGACGGGAGAGGAAGTCCAGCGCCCGGTCCATGAGCTCGGGGAGGGAAAGCTCCAACCCGGCCTCCTCCCTGAGCCTGAGGGTCCTCCTTATCACCAGCCTGGCCAGGTATCCCTCCCTGACGTTGCTCGGGGTGATCCCGTCCCCCAGCATGAAGGCCAGGCAGCGCAGGTGATCGGCTATGGCGTAGAGGGCCTCCAGCGGACCCAGCCAGCGATCCAGCTCTTCTTTGTTCCTCCCGCTCCTCTCGGCCACCTTCTCCCGGAGCAGCGCCAGGTCCCTGCCTTTCTCCACCTGGATCAACCCGGCCACCCTGGAATGGAGCTCCAACACCTCGGCGGGAGGCCTCTCTATCCCTGCCCTCTTCTCCAGCTCCCTCAGGAAGGGGCCGAAAACGGCCTCGTACACGGAGGTGCTGCCCTGAGAAACCCAGCAGATCCTCTCCAGCCCGTATCCGGTGTCCACTATCCTGAGGGGAAGCCTCCTGTACCCGCCCCCCTTTACCTCGTAGCGCATGAAGACCAAGGTGGCCAGTTCCAGGCCCCCAGCATTTACCTCGAAGTCCTCCCCCGCGTTTCCCCCTCCCTCCCAGAAATCCTCCACGTAGTTCAGCTCCTCCTCCCTCACTCCCAGCTCCTCCGTGAAGAAGTCGTGACAGAACTCCACCGTTTCGTGGTTCCAGTATATCCTTTCCCTTCTGGAGTTGAAGGCGTGGTGACCCCCCATGTGAAAGAGGGTGAGATGCCTCCCCGACTTTCCCACGTTGTCGATGTCGTTGAGGCGTATGCTGGGCTGGCTCACCACCAGGGGGTTGGCGGGAGGGGGAACCAGCCCACTGGTGACCCAAGGCTGGAAGTTGGCTATGGAGGCTATGGTGAGGAAGATGTCATCCCTCCACCTTGCCACCACCGGGTACCTCCGGATCACCCGGTGCCCCCTTCTCTCGAAGAATCCGAGGAAGGTCCTCTCCACCTCCTCCAGCTTTAGCTTCCGGCGCGTCAGGGGTTTGCCGATGAAGGAGTACTCGTCACAGGGCGTATCTCCGCAGGTGGTCCTCTCCCGGTTCAGGGTCCAGAACCACCTTCCGCACCTCTCACATTTCTTCCTTTCAAAGCCCCTTTCCCGGAAGAGCCTGACCCGGTAGAGGGTCCCCGCTTTTCCCCCGCCTTTCATCCAGATTCCTCCCTCCTCCCGGGGTTAAAACTACCTTTCCTTGAGGGCGGCCAGCAGGAGGGGGAGGCAGAGGGTGGCGTCCCCCTCCACCGTGATGTGTTTGGCCCCCTTCCCGATCTTCCCCCAGGAGATGGCCTCCCTGGTCCTGGCTCCGGAGAGGCTCCCGTCGTACTCATGGGCGGTGGTAAGGTAGACGGCGTACCTGAGTCCCCCGGCGAACTGGGCCCACCAGAGGAGATGGTGCTTGCTTATCCCCCCTCCCACCACCAGCGCACCCGTCCGGCGGGAGGACCAGATTTTCTCGCAGAGGAGATTTTCGTCCTTCATGGTGTCGACCCTCAGGTCGTGCTCCTGGCAGAAGGACCAAAGCTGGTAGCCCACCGCCCCGTCCGTTATGCCTGGCACGATGACGGGTACCTTCCTCCTGTAGCACCAGTAGAGAAAGGAGTCCTCCTTCCCTATCCACCTGCCCAGCTCCCAGCACAGCTCGTGAGTGGAGAGCTCCTTCTTCCCCGAGCGGTAGAGCTCCCTCAGGAACCTCTGCATCTTCCTCTCGATGAGGAGGCCGTAGGAGGAGTGGGGGACGAAGACGTTTCCCACCCTGTTTATTCCCTTCTCCCTGAGTTCCTCGTCGTCCGCCTCGAAGCTGCCGTGATAGTACTTCCCGAAGCTCCTGGCCAAGTCGTGGTCCAGGGTTCCGCAGGTGGTGAGGACCAGATCGAAGAAGCCCTCCTTCACGAACTCCCTTATCACGCCCCTGGTGCCGGTGGCCATGAGGCAGGCGGGAAAGGACAGCATCTTCAGGCATTCCCCGTCCTCCAGCATCTCCCTCAGGATTTCCCATCCCCTGGCGAGGAGCCGGGCGTTGAATCCCCCCGAGAACCTCCACTGCTCCATCAGCTCCCTTATCCTCATTCCCGGGGGAATTCTCAGGTCCCTTACCGGCTCCCCCTTCATGGATCCCGCTTTGTGCGAAAGGCGGCTAGCCGAAGAGAGCCGCCAGCCCGGCCATGGCCTCCTCTTCCTTCTTCTCCTCCTCTTCCTTCTTCTCCTCAGCCTTCGGAGGAGCGGTGGGAGGAGCGGAGGGAGGAGCGGAGGGGAGGGCCATGGAGGGGGCGGCTTTCAGCACTTCCTCGATGTTCACCCCTTCCAGGGCGGAGAGGAGGGTCTTCACCCTGGCCGCGTCCACCTCTACCCCAGCTGCCTTGAGCACGTTGGTCAGGCTCTCCTCATCCGGCTTCTTCCCAGCGGCGTGCAACAGCATGACGGCGTGCACGTATTCCATCTCTTTCGCCTCCGCTTGGGTTCATCCCTTTACTCCTACCCCTTTATGAAGCTTTCCCCTCCAGCCTGGAGGAGAGGTGAAGGGCGCGGAGATGGGCCAAGGCCAGGAGCTCGGGCAGGGTCTCCCTGGTGGGGAAATCGGCGGCCAGGGCCCTGGCTAGCGAGAGGGCCTCCAGTCTGGCCCTCAGGAGGAGGTGGGAAAGGACGGGAGGGACGGGGTAGCCCAGGGCCAGGGCCAGGGACAGGGCAGCCTGCTGGGCCCTCCTCAGGTCTTCACAGAGCCTTTCCTCGTCCAACTCCAGCAGCTCACCCGAGAACACCAGACCCTCCTCATAGGCCCCCCTGAGCCTGAGCATCAGGTCCACCGGTTCCACCCCTAGCTTGGTAAGGAGGTCCGCCGCTTCCTTGGTTATCACCTCTCCCTTCCTCACCACGGTGAAGTCCTCGGAGATCACCACCTTTCCCGCCTGCACCTTGGCCTTGATGCCCATCCTCTGCATCTCGCTCACGATGGGACCGGGGGGGAAATCCGTTTCCCCCGCCTTCAGAATCACGTCGGTCGAGGAGATCCTCCCCGGCTTGGGCGGGGCCTTCCTACCCTCCTGCTTGAGGAGACGGTTGAGCTTGACGGGGGGAAGGTCGGTGAAGATGAGGGCACTCTGACCCTTCACGTGCTGTAGGAGGTTCTCCAGCCCCCTCCTGTGCTGGGAAACTTGCGAGAGGGCGAGCCTGATGAGGGTATTCTTGGCCACCACGATTTCCGCCTTTCCCCTCAGCTTCTCCCTGACGGCCTGAAACAGGTGGGCGGGAAAGCCCTCGAAGTCCAGGATACCCACCACCCTGGAGGAAAGGAGCTTGTTTTTCAGCTTCTCCAGCGTTTTAACCTTCCAGGCGGGATAGGTGGCTCTCTTCACTTCCTCACCTCCACCTTGATCGGCTTGCCCATGGTGGTTTTCACGTAAAGATGCTTGAGGCGGCCCTTACCCTTCTGCAGGACTTGCTCCAGCGCCTCGAGCACGCTCATCGCGTTCTCGGCGATCTTCTCCGCCGGCATCTCTTCGCTCCCTATCCTGGCCCTCAGGGCAGGTTGGTCTCTGGTTCTCATGAAGAGGAGCTTGCGCGCCCTCTCCACCACCTGCTGGAGGTTGGAGGAGGAGGGGACGGGCTTGGGTATCTTGTCCCTGGGGCCCAGGATGCGACCGAGCAGTTTGCCGATGAGGGGCATGAGCTCGGGCTGGGAGAGGAAGACATCGTACTCCTTTGCCAGCTTCTTGACCCTCTTGGGATCCTTCGCCAGGGCCTCCAGCTCCTCCCTGGAGATCACCAGGTCGGCCCCGGCCTCCTTGGCCCTGAGGGCCATCTCCCCCTCCGCGAAGAAGACCACCTTCCTCCTCTTTCCGGTCCCGTGGGGAAGGAAGGCCTCAAGGGAGATCCTCTCCTCGGCCTTTTTCAGGTCCAGGTTGTCCAGCGTGATCTGAAGCTCCACCGCCTGCTTGAACCTCCTCCCCCTTCCCGCCTCCACCGCCTTTTGCACGGCCTCGATGAGGGCCTCCCTGGAGATCATGTGAGTTCCTCCTCGTACTTGCCTTCGTCGATTTCCCTCTGAACCTCCCGCGGATCCTTCCCTTCCACCGTCACCCCCATGCTCTTACAGGTGCCCAGCACCTCCTTCACCCTGTTCTTCAGGCTTCCTCCCCCCCCTTTCTCCTTGGCGATCTTGATGACCTGGGAAAGGGAGAGATTGCCCACCGTCTCCTTGCCTGGCGTTTTGGCACCCTTCTCCAGCCCCAGCTCCCTCTTCACCAGCACGGAAACGGGGGGTGAGCCCACCTCTATCTGGAACTCCTTGGTCTTCCTGTCAACCGTAAGGATCACGGGAACCTTCATCCCGCTGAACTTCGCGGTTTCCTGGTTTATCCGCTGGACCACCAGCCCCACGTTCACCCCGAGGGGGCCCAGGGCAGGACCCAGCGGGGGACCGGGGGTGGCCTTGCCGCCCTCCACCAGCAGCTTTATCCTGGTTTTCATCGAAAACCACCCCTTTCACCGGCTAAAAAGGCTTTTCCAGGCTCACTTCTCCTCCGTACCCTTCCTCTGTATCACCTTCACGGCTTCCGATTTGACCGTGACGGGTATGGGAACGGTGGCCTCGAAGAGCTCCACGGTCACCTCCTCCTTCTCCTTGTCCACCTGTACGATGCGGGCCCTCTCCCCCTTAAAGGGCCCGGCGGTGATCTCCACCAGGTCCCCCACCTCCATCCTCACCACGGAGGGTTTGGGGGCCAGGTACTGCTCCAAATCCTGGATGGAGAGCTCGCCGGAAACCATCCCCCTGGCGTGCTTCACCCCCATCCTGGCCCTCTCCACCGAGCTCCTTCCGTAGGCCTCCACGAAGATGTACCCGGAGAGGTTGGCGGGGGCCATCACGGCTAGGATGGGGAGGTTGTGCTTTCTGGCGTGGGCCATGAGGACGTCCGCCGTGTTCTTTTCCTGTCCCACCGTCACCCTGATGGCATAGATGGAGGAGCGCTGCACCTCTTCCTTTTCCTCCAGGCTCAACCACCTCCCACCAGCAGGTATCCCAGTGTCATCAGGAGAAAGCCCAGCAGCCCCACAAGCAGGATTCCCAGTCCCGTTATCTTGGAGGTCTGCATGAACTCCTCCTGACTGGGCTTCCTGGCCACCAGCAGGACCCGCTTTATCTCGTTGAGGTTCATAGGCTCCTCAATCCCAGGTCTATCTCTTGGGGCTTAAGCTTAGGCAGGGGAGGCCTGGTGGCGGAATGGGGCGAGTAAACCCCGGTCACCACCAGCAGCACCCTGAGCTTGTTCTTCAGCTCCTCCGAGATCTGGGCCCCACAGATCACGTGGGCGTCAGGATCGAGCACTTCCGACACCTTACCAAAAACCTTTCCGGCCTCGCTGAGCGTGAGGCTAGGTCCGCCCACCACGTTGATGAGGGCCCTTTTAGCCCCCGTGATGTCAGCCTCCAGCAGGGGGCTGTGGATGGCCTCCTCCACAGCTTCCTCCGCCCTGTTTTCGCTATCGGACTCCCCTATCCCTATCAGGGCTGTTCCGCTGTTCCTCAGCACGGTCTCCAGGTCCGCGAAGTCCAGGTTGATGAGGCCGGGCTTGGTTATGGTCTCCGTTATTCCTTTCACGGCGTTCATGATGATCTGATCCGCCACCTTGAAGGCCGCCCCCAACGGTAGGTCGGGAGCCATTTCCAGAAGCTTGTCGTTGGGAATCACTATCACCGCATCCACGTTTTCCTTCAGCCTCTCCAGCCCCTGCCTGGCATTAACCATCCTCCTGTTTCCCTCCACCTTGAAGGGAAGGGTGACCACGGCCACCGTGAGGGCACCCAGCTTCTTGGCTATCTCGGCCACCACCGGGGAGGCACCCGTTCCGGTTCCTCCTCCGAGGCCGCAGGTGATGAAGATCATGTCGGCACCATACAGATGATCCTTTATGAGCTCCTCGTCCTCCCTGGCGGCCTGCTCCCCTTTGGTGGGATCCGCCCCCGCCCCCAGCCCACCCGTGGTTTGCTTCCCTATCAGAAGCTTCCTGTCGGCCAGCGTGTAGAGGAGGTCTTGGGCATCCGTATTGATGGCTATGGTCTCCGCCCCGTATATTCCCACCTCCATCATCCTGGAGAGCGTGTTCCCTCCGCTTCCCCCGCACCCCACCACCAGGATCTTCACAGAGGCCTTTTCCTGGATCTCCTTCAGCTCCTGATCGGTGTATCCCTTGATTCCGGGCTTTTCCACCTTTCCCAACTCCCGGATACCCGGTTTGGCACTCAAAGGCGAAGCCATCATTTCACCTTGTGGAGGAGGACCTTGTTGGTTTTAAAGCTTTTGAGAAAGGGCCTGCCTTACGGTGAGTTTGGGTATTCCCAGCCGGGCGGAGGTTTCTTCCACCACCTTCCTTTGCTGAGAGATCATCCCCTCCCCGTCCATCAGGATCAGCTCGGCCCCTCCCTCGGTTTTCTTCACGGCCTCCTCCAGCAGTTCACCCGTTATGGGGGAGTATTTGGGGAAGAGGTGTCCCACCAGATAGGGGGTCTTAAGCACGGCTTCCGTGTGGGCGGGAGAATAGTGGGTTCCTCCCACCCCCACGGCCCTCTTCCCCTTAGGGAGGGGATGGAGGAGGGCCTTCGCCACAGCCCTTCCGGCCTCTTCCCTGCTCCACTCTTCCTTCCCGCTTCCTATCTCCACGAAGGTGACGGGAACCTCCAGGTCCACCGGCCCGTGGTGGGTGGCCTCCAGGCACACCCTGTGGGGGAGGTCCTCCTCCTCCTTGGCCAGCACCAGATGTCTAAGGATGCCCGCCACGGTTTCCGGCTTGGCTATGGCGAGCCTCCCCTCCTCCGGCTTCCCTGGGACGTGAACGGAGAGGGTGGGAAGGCCCGACCGGCTGACGTGCCTGGAGAGGATCAGGACCTCGCTGGCAGGAAGGGGGAGGGAGGTGAGGTTCAGCGGATCCTCCTCCACCGGCAGGAGCACGAATTCTTCCAGCCGGTAGGCCCGTCCCCAGGGACGGAAGGGATAGAGCTTGAGGAGTTGGTGGCAGATGTTGCGGGCGGCCGGATCCTTTCTGTGGGCCAGAAGCAGCTTGGACAGGCTTTCTCCCGCCCCTTCTCCCTCTGCCGGCTCGGAGTTCATGGATTAGCCACGTCTCAGAAGCTCCTTGATCTCCTCCACCACCGCAGGATCCTCTATGGTGGAGTAATCCCCCAAGGGCTGATCCGAGAGTAGGGCCCTCAGGAGCCTCCTCATGATCTTGCCGCTGCGGGTCTTGGGCAGCCTGTTTACGAAGAAAAAGCCCCCGAAGACCACCACCGGCCCCAGCAGGCTCCTCACCTTCTCCTTTATCTTTTCCTTCAGCTCCTCGGAGGGCGAGAAACCCCCCTTCAGCACCACGAAAGCGCACGCTACCTCCTTTCTCACGGGATCCGGCATTCCCACCACCGCAGCCTCTGCCACGGCTGGATGGGAGAGCAGGGCGCTCTCCACCTCTATGGCCCCTATCCGGTGCCCTGAGATCTTTATCACATCATCCGTCCGGGCTACGAACCAGAGGTACCCGTCCTCGTCCTTCCTTGCCACGTCCCCGGTGTAGTAGTAGGGGGGGATCCTGTTCCAGTATTCCTCCACGTACCTCCCCTCCGCCCTCCAGAGGGTCTGGATCAGCCCAGGGAAGGGTTTTTTTATCACGAAGATCCCCTCCACGCCCGGTGGTAGGGGGTTCCCCTTCTCGTCCACCACCTCCCCTTCCACCCCGGGAAGGGGTATGGTGGCCGACCCTGGTTTGATGGGTAGGAGGGAGATGCCGTAGGGATTCCCCACGATGGGTCCCCCAGTTTCGGTCTGCCACATGTGGTCCACCACGGGGGCCCTCCCCTTCAGGACCTTGTTCTGTAGCCAGTCCCAGGCAGGTGGGTTCAGGGGCTCTCCGGCCGAGGCCACGAACTTGATGCTACTCAGGTCGTACTTGGAGGGCGGCTCCTCCCCGTACTTCATCAGGGTGCGGATGAGGGTGGGGGAAACCCACATCTTGGTCACCCGGTGTTTCTCCACCAGCTTCCAGAGGATCTCGGGGGAGGGATAGTCCGGGGTGCCCTCGTACATCAGGGTGGTGGCTCCCACGAGCAGGGGGCCGAAGAGCACGTAGCTCGATCCCACGATCCACCCTATATCCGAAAGGCAGAACCAGACATCCCTCTCCTCCAGGCCGTAGACCCACTTCCCCATGGCGTAGACGTAGACCTGGTAGCCACCGTGGGTGTGCACGGTTCCCTTGGGCTTGGCGGTGGTTCCCGAGGTGTATAGGATGAAGGCTGGGTCGTTGGCCTCCATGGGCACCACCTCGGCGTTCTCCTTCCTGCCCATCTTAAGGGCCTCCTCCCAGTAGAGATCCCTTCCCTTCTTCAGGGGCACCCCCTCTTTCCCTCTCCTGAGGACCACCACCTTCTCCACCCGGTTGGGCAACTCTAGGGCCTTGTCCACGATCTCCTTCAGGTGGATGGGGGAGCCCCTCCGGTAAGCCAGGTCCGCGGTGAGCACCACCTTGGGATCGGCGTCCGATATCCTTTCGGCCAGAGCGTGGTAACCGAAGCCGGCGAAGACGGGGGAGTAGATGGCCCCTATCCTAAGGCAGGCAAGGATCCCTATGGCGGCCTCCGGGACCATGGGCATGTAGAGGGTCACCCTGTCCCCCTTCCTCACCCCCATCGCCCGCAGGGCGGAGGCGAACCCCTTCACCTCCTCCAGCAGCTGCCGGTAGGTGAAAACGCGGCTCTCACCGGTTTCAGCAGATTCCCAGATCAGCGCGGGCTTGTCGCCCCTGCCCCTCTCCACCTGCCGGTCTAGGCAGTTGTAGGAGAGATTGGTGGTTCCCCCCACGAACCATTTGAAGAAGGGGTACTTTTCCCTCTCGAAGACCTTCCGGTAGGGCTGGAACCAGTGCAGTTCCCTGGCTACCCCATCCCAGAGCTTTTCAGGGTTCTTCCTCCCCAGCTCCATCATCTGCTGGAGCGGTGCAGGTAGAGTCAGGGGCATCCTTCCCCCTTTTCTTCACCTGCTTAAAAAGATGAGGTGGGTTCAGGTGGTGGAGGCTTTAACGATCCTGTATCCCGAGGCCTTCCTGAGCCTGTTCATCACGGCCACCCCCAGCCCGCGCAGGGGCACCCCCTCCGCCAGTATCACCTCCACTCCCTGGCTCTCCAGTTCCCTGAGGGCCCCGAAGAGCCTCCTGGCCACCTCTTCCAGGTTCTCCCGGCTTCCCAACGAACTCGCCACTTCCGCCCGGCATCGCAGGAGGGTCTCCTGGGTGGCAAGGATTCCCACCCTCTTCCCCTGCTTCTTAAGTTCCTCAGCCAGCTCCGCTATCTTCCCAGCCACCGCGGAGGGCTCCCCCTCCACCACCAGCAACTCAGCGTTGGGAGCGTAATGTCTGTGTTTCATGCCGGGGGATCTGGCCCTTTCCACCTCCATCTCCTTCTCGGCCACTGCGGAGGGATGAAAGGTGACCCTCCCCAGCACCTCCTCCAGAGCCTCGGGGGGCGTTCCTCCCGGGCGCAGGATTTGGGGTGGATTCACCGTGAGGTCCAGCACCGTGGACTCCACCCCCACCGCGGTGGGTCCCCCGTCCAGGATCAGGTCTATCCTTCCGTCCAGATCCTGTAGCACGTGCTCCGCCTTGGTGGGGCTGGGCCTCCCCGCCAGGTTGGCGCTGGGGGCCGCCACGGCAGTGCGGCTTCTCCTTATGAGGGCCAGGGCCACCTCGTGCCTGGGCATCCGGAGGGCTATGGTCTCCAGGCCACAGGTGGTGACGGAGGGTACGGAGGGAGACTTCTTGAGAACCAGGGTGAGGGGACCTGGCCAGAATTTCCTCGCCAGCTCCTCGGCCTCGGGGGGTACCTCCCTTGCCAAGACGTACATCTCCTCCCTGTCCCCCACGTGAACGATGGGAGGATTGTCGAGAGGCCTCTTCTTGGCCTCGAAGAGGGAGAGGACGGCCCGGGGGTTGAGGGCGTCGGCTCCCAGACCGTAGACGGTCTCGGTGGGGAAGGCCACGAGTCCTCCCTCCCTCAGTTTCCTAGCCGCCAGTTCCACCTTCTCCGGATCCGGATGTTCCGGATCCACCTTGAGCACCACCGTCTTCATTCACCCACCTTCTCCTCGGGTTAAAAGGTGGGCCCGCTGGGATTCGAACCCAGGATCTTCGCCTCGTCAAGGCGACGTCATGGCCGCTAGACCACGGGCCCCAACCTTTCTCCTCCTTCGGCTATTTATTTACAGCGGCCTTCGAATCGGTTTAAGGGTCCAGGTCCGGTCATCCCCTAGAACTCAGCGTAACGTCGGAGCTAAGAAGAGTCCACCAAGAACTCGCTTCCAGCGCCCTGCGGGTGGCAACGGAGCGCACCGTCCGGTTCGGGCAGGTTGGTAAATGAGCCTCTAAGATTTGGTTTCCCCAGGGGCCAGCGGTATCACGCGGTGGAAAGTGGACCGGGCGGGATTTGAACCCGCGACCTCCCGCATGCCAAGCGGGCGATCATACCAGGCTGATCTACCGGCCCATCCCTTTTTTCCTGTTCTCCATTATATCCTTTACCGACACCCTTACCTGAGCCTGATCCCCTGAACCTTTTTGTTCCTCCAGCTGTACCGGTATATCCTTCGGGTCCTGCCGTAGCCGCAGGCCGCACACTTCTTTTTCTGGAGGTGATAGGCCCTCCTCCCGCACCTGCGGCACCTTCCGTGCACCGGCTTGTGCCTTTTTCCCATCGAGGGGGTACCCTTGCTCATTCCCCGCCCTCCGCGGGGGAGATGTAAACCACGTTATCCCCCCTTATCATCATCAGTCCCAGCCTTCTCGCCGGTTCGCCGTTCTGAATCTCCTCGGCCTCCTCCAGCACCAGGTTCACGTGCACGTCGAAACCCACCAGCTTTCCCCTGAATTCCTTTCCGCCTTTCAGGCTCACCAGTACGGATGATCCCAAGGCACGGTTCAGCAGGTCCATCGGTCTTTGGGTCGCCATCGGGTTCACTAGGTTTGATTTCCGCGTTATTAATCCCTTTCTGAGGGGCGAAGAAATAAGGCCGGAGCCCATATTGGGATTGGTGAAGAGATACCACCTGAGGAAGTCACAGGTGAAGGAGCTCAGGGAAAGGGTGCTCAGGGAGCTGGGGAAAGAACTGGAGGGGGAGGCCTTCGAGGTGCTGGAGGAGGGGGAGAGGAAGCTCATCTCGGTGGATGGCAGGGCCGTCCTCACGGAGGAGGGGGGGAGGCTCCTGCCCTTCGTGGGGAGGGCAGGGGAATGGGGACTCAAAAGGGTGGTGGTGGACATGGGGGCGGTGCCCCCCATAGCCAGGGGAGCGGACGTGATGGCTCCCGGGGTGGTGAGGGTGGAGGGTGAGGTGAGGCCCGGGGAGCTGGTGGCGGTGGTGGACGAGAGGCACGGAAGGGTTCTGGCGGTGGGAGAGGCTCTGGTGCCAGGGGCGGAGATGGTGGGGAGGAGGGGAAGGGTGGTGAGGAACCTGCATCACGTGGGGGACTGGAGCTGGAGGCT
>CAZDZG010000025.1:0-1057 GCA_964509845.1 Hadarchaeota archaeon (SeqCode)
CCCTCCACCTGGGTCAAGGGCGAAAACTACTACGAGAACATCAGCTACAACGGTGCCACCGTTAACATCCCCTACGAGCGCCTCTTCGACATCCTGGTGGTATACAAAGTCAGGGGAGACAACGTGGCCTACCTGCGCTTTGAAAACACCTATGAATACATCAGTATCACGGGAACCTTCTCGCTAACTGAAAACAGGCTCGTAGCTGGCACGGACTGGGCAACCAGCGTCCTCTGGTACGAGAACTACGGAGCTGCCTACGGAGCCGTGGGTAAGGACTATCCTTCGGCCTACCTGAGGCTCTATAACTACATCGACAACAACGGAAACGGCTTCAAGCTTCCCGCCGGCGGCTCCATCAACATAAACCCGCTGACCATCTATACCTGGAAGTAGGACTGGATCCCCGCGGCCTTTTTCCCTTTTTTCTTTTTTCCCCAACCTTAATGAGTCACGATTCCTAAGGTGAAAGATGCACCCCCAACATGCTGCGGTGGTGGCGCTCCTCTTCCTTTGTGCTTTCCTCCTTCTCTCCCTGCCCCCCTCCCACCCTCCCGGCACCGAGGACTGGACGGACCGCTTCGGATACAGGGCCTTCCTCGACCGCCGTCTCTCCTCCCTCCTCCTGGTGGGGAGCAGCATGACCCCCTCCCTCCAGGAGAACGACCTCCTTCTCTGCGCTCCCCCCTCCGATCTAAGGGTGGGAGACATCGTGGTGTACCTCTATGAGGGGACCACGGTGGCCCACCGCATCGTGGAGATTCCGGAGGAGGGGGTGGTGATCACCCAGGGGGACTCCCCCCAGGCCTGGCAGAGGCACAGGGTGAGCAGGGAGAACGTCCTGTACAGGGTGATGGGGGTCCTCTTCAGGCGGGCCCCACCCGGAGGATGAGGATGGAGGTCCCCTCCGGAAAGCTGAAGTGGGGGATAGACCGGTACTGGCGCCTGAAGAGGAAGCTTAGGCTTTTCCTCCCCCTCACCGCAGCCGTTATCCTCCTTCTCCTCCTAGTCCTTCTCCTGCCCGGTTCCTCCCCACCCCCGCCCTCCGATAACTACC
>CAZDZG010000025.1:1157-2384 GCA_964509845.1 Hadarchaeota archaeon (SeqCode)
GCAGTACGACCCCCGCGAGAACCTGGCCGACAACTCCCTGCGCTGGGAGAACGTGATCTCCTTCAGCGGGCAGGTGGTAACGGTGAGGGCGGGGGAGGTCTTCGACATCGTGGTGGCGGTGAGGGCCAAGGCCGACCGGGAGAACCTGGCCTACGCCCGGAAGGAATACGTGAGGGTATGGCTGGCGGCCAGGGGGGCCTTCACCATCCCCTTCGACTACGCCCCGGACGAGAGGGAGTACGTCTTCTACTCGGAGGGTTACGGAAGCCCCGACGGCTACCTCAGGATGAACGTGGTCTGGGACAACGAGGGGGAGGGCTACGTCCTCCTCCCCGGGCAGGAGCTCCTGCTGGAGAACGTCATGCTGGAGCTGTGGGGGTGAGGAAATGAGAAGGGAAACCCTGCTCAACCTCCTCCTTCTTTTCCTGCTGGGGCTCTCCACCCTCCTCCTCACCCTCCACCTCTCCCGCCGCCAGTCCGGCCTGGAGGAACGCACCCAGTGGTTCGGGGGATACACCGCCTTCCTGGACAGGGGGCTCCACCTCACCCGGGCGGGGGACTGGGGGATGGGCAGGACGGTGAAGGAGAACGATGTGGTGATATGGGTGAGGGTGGATCGCTCCCTCATCGGGGTGGGGGACCTCCTCCTCTACCGGGAGCCGGGCTCGGGGAGGCTCCTGGCCCACCGGGTGGTGGAGGTGGTGGACAACCTCTTCAGGACCAAGGGGGACGCCCTCCCCTCCCCCGACAACTACCTGGTGGAGAACTTCGAGGGGCTCGTGATAGGGGTGATCTACTCCCGGTGAGGATGAGCTTCACCCTTTTTTCCTGCAAAGACCAGGGGAGGAGATGGCAGAGGTGGAGCTCCGGAAGATGCTCAGGAGGTGGGTGGAAAAACCGGAGACCTCCCTCCTCCTCTCCTCCTGCCTGATCCTCCTGCTCGGGGGCTACCTGCTGGATCCCGCCCTGATCGTGATGTCCCTCCTCATGTGGCTCAGCCTGGCGGTCTCCCTGGGCCTCACCTCCGGCGACCTCCCCTCCAGGCTCCTTCCTCCCCTCCCCGTTTCCTTCCTCTTCGGCCTCCTCTTCGTGGTGGGGGCCCTCCGCTCCTTCTCCAGGGGGGTCTTCGCCTGGCAGGTGTGGGTGCTGCTGGCGGCCGGGCTCCTCTCCCTCCACTCCTCCAGGAAGTGGATGGGGAGGAAAAAACGCGGGAGGAGGTAAGCCCGC
>CAZDZG010000025.1:2484-11996 GCA_964509845.1 Hadarchaeota archaeon (SeqCode)
CCACTCCTCCAGGAAGTGGATGGGGAGGAAAAAACGCGGGAGGAGGTAAGCCCGCAGGGCGGTTCAAAGCCGAGGGCACCGGCCATACCTCCAGTTTCTTCCCTCTCGAGCTCATTCTCTGATGCAAAGTTCCCCGAATCCAAGAAGGGGAGGAGGCGAGTGGCCTGGCCACGGCCAGGTCGCTCCCGCGGTAGTTCGCAGGAGCCCCGGGAGGAAGGCCTTCTCCAGGAAGACGATCTTATTGGGAAAAGTGGACAACCCTACCCCTTCCCGGGCCTTTCCATCAGCATAAGGGTGAAGATCACGGCCCCGTAGAGGAAGCCCAGCACGTGGGCCTGGACGTTGGTGGAGGGGGAGACGCTGAAGAAGGAGGAGGGGCGAAGGAGGAGCTCGGTGGAGAAGGCCAGGAGGACGGCGGCGGAGGGTGCGGCGGCCAGGAGGAGGGGGAGGCGGAAGGTGGGATGGCGGAGGGAGAGGCGGGAGAAGAGGAGGAGGTTGTAGAGGGAGGAGACCATGACCATCCCCATGGCGGCGTAAACCATCCCGGAGGAGCCGCAGGAGGTGGAGGGGGAGCCGGAGAGCCACCTGGCCAGGAAGTCCACCAGGTTCACGCCCACCCCGGCCAGGAAGAGGGTGAAGGAGAAAGCCAGGCTCAGGCCCTCCCTCACCTCCACCCTGCGGGGGAAGTGGAGGAGGAGGAAGAGGAGGGAGAAGGCCGCCAGGGAGAAGAGGTTGGTGAGGAGGTGGCCCAGATCGGCGTGGGTGAAGAGGGCGGTGAGGACTCCCCAGGGATGGGAGCGGGAGAGGGAGAAGAGGGGGAGGAGGGGGGGAAAGAGGGAGGTCCAGAGGAAGGAAAAGAGGCTGAGCGACAGGATCACCAGAAAGGCCCTCCCCACCCCCCCGAAGCCCGCCAGCCAGCCCCTTACCCTCATTCCCTCCTCTCCGAGAGGAGCCTCTCCACCTCCCTCTCCAGCTCCCCGGCCGGGGCCACCTCCAGGCTTATGCGCTGGGTCTGCCCCCTGGGCCGGAGGGAGAGGGGCTCGAGGTCCAGGATCCCCAGGGCCTCCAGCTTGCGGAGGTGCTCGAGCATGACGGAGTGGTGCCTGGGCCTCTCCCCGTACTCCTCGCACACCACCTCGTAGGCCCTCCTCAGCTGGCCGGTGGTAAGGGCCTCCGCCCTCCTGAGCCCCCTGGCCGCCGCCAGCAGGAGAAGGAGCTCGTGAAGGGAGAGCCCCGAGAGGACCTCCTTCCTGAGCTCCGGGTAGAGGGAGGCCCTGGCCTCCCGGACGTGCTCGGGGAGGACCACCCTGCTCCCCCTGGCGTCCGCCAGCATTCCCGCCCTGAGCAGGAGCTCTATCCCCATCCTGGCATCCCCCCTCTTTGAGGCCATCTCCGCCGCCAGCCTCAGGCTCTCATCGGGCAGGGCTCCCCTGCGGAAGGCCTCCTCCCTCCTTGCCCTCAGGATCTCCTCCAGCTGCTCCCTGGTGTAGGGAGGGAGCTCCAGGTGATGGCCCAGGAAGGTGGCCCTGGTGGGCTCGTCCAGCTCCGCCAGGAAGCCCTGGCCCCTGGAGATGGAGAGGAGGCTTATCCTGGAGGCGGTCTCCCCCGTCCTGCTCAGGGAGTAGAGGAGGTCGGGGCCGTGCCTCAGCACCAAGTAATCCACCTCGTCCAGGATGAGGAGGAGGTGGAGGTCCCGGTGCCTGAGGTGGCTCACCAGCAGGGAGAGGAGCTCCCCCCTCCCCACCCCCCTCTCCGGCCAGCTGGGCAGGAACCTCCTCACCGCCTCCAGCAGGAGGGAGTAGGGGGTCTTTCCCCTGCAGTTCAGGTAAAGGTGGAAGAGCCTCCCCCTCCCCCTCCCCTCCGCCTCCAGCCCGAACCTGCGGGAGAGGGCGGTCTTCCCCACCCCCAGGCTCCCCGTGACCAGCACCCTGCAGGGCATTCCCTCCTCCAGCATGGGGCGGAAGAGGAAGACCAGCCTGCGGAACTCCTCCTCCCTCCCCGGAAGCCTGTCGGGGAGATAGTCGGGGGAGAGCCTGCTCACGTCCAGAAAAACGCTTTCCCTCCCCAGCTCCCTGTCGAAGATCTCCCCGAACACCTCCCCTACTTCTCCCCCGTGGGATAAAACCAAATCGATATGCTTAAAGAAGCATAACGATGAGACGAAAGGATGGAAAGGGCCCTCCTGCTCCTCCTGTTCCTCCCCCTCCTGCTCCTGCTCCCCCTGTTCCTCTCCGGGGGTCCGGGCCTGAGGGTGGCCACCACCACCAGCCTCTACGACACCGGCCTGCTGGAGGAGCTGGCCGAGGCCTACCGGAGGGAGGGAGGGGGAAGGGTGGTCTTCCTTCCCACGGGAACGAGCCAGGCCTTCCTCCAGGCCAAGAGGGGGGAGGCGGACCTCCTCCTGGTCCACGCCCCCGCTCAGGAGGTGGAGTTCGTGAGGGAGGGATGGGGGAAGGGCAGAAGCGTGGTGGCCTGCAACTTCTTCGTGCTGGTGGGTCCGCCGGCCGATCCCGCCGGGGTGGAGAACCTCCCCCCGCTGGAGGCCCTGGAAAGGATAGCGGAGGCGGGCAGGAAGGGAAAGGCCAGGTGGGTGTCGAGGGGGGACCTCTCGGGCACCCACCTCAGGGAGAGGGAGCTGTGGAGGGAGGCGGGATACGAGCCCGAGGGCCTGAGGGGGGAGGGATGGTATCTCGAGACGGGGGCGGGCATGGGACAGACCCTTTTCGTGGCCAGCGAAAGGGGGGCCTACACCCTCTCGGATCTGGGGACCTTCCTGGCCTACCTGAGGAGGGGGCTGGTGAACCTGAGAATGCTGGTGAGGGGGGAAAGGGAGCTCCTGAACGTTTACTCCGCCATCCCGGTGAGCCGGGAGAGGGTGCGGGGGGCGGACGAGGAGGGGGCGGAGAAGTTCCTGCGGTTCCTGCTCTCCGAGGAGGGACAGAGGCTCCTAGGGGAGTTCGGGGTGGAGAGGTACGGGGAGCCCCTCTTCCTCCCCGCGGCCGGCATCCTGAGGGAGAACTCCGATCCGCTGGCCTCCTGGATAAGGGAGGTGGCCCTGCTGGAGGGGTAGGATGCTGGACATCGCCCTCCGCTCCCTCTGGATCTCGGGAACGGCCACCCTCCTGGCCCTCTCCTGGGGCCTTCCCCTCGCCCTCCTGCTGGGCCTGGGCAGGTTCAGGGGAAGGAGGGTGCTGCTCAGTTTCTTCCACACCCTGATGGGCCTCCCCACCGTCACCCTGGGCCTCCTCCTCTTCCTCCTCCTCTCCAGCCGCGGCCCCCTGGGCCCCCTCCACCTCCTCTACACCCCCTGGGCCATCATCCTGGGTCAGGCCCTCCTCGTCACCCCCATCACGGTAACCCTCCTCTGCGAGGCCCTGGAAAGGGTGGATCCGGCCGTGAGGGATCTGGCCAGGACGCTTGGGGCCTCGGAGAGGCAGGCCTCGCTGGCCGTGCTGGGGGAGGCCAGGCGGGGGGCGGTGCTGGCGGTGCTCGCCTCCTTTAACCGGGCGGTCTCGGAGCTGGGGGTGGCCATGATGGTGGGGGGAAACCTGCACGGCTACACCAGGGTGATGACCACCGCCATAGCCCTGGAAACGGCCAGGGGGGAGGTGGTGCTCTCCCTCCAGCTGGCGGCGATCCTCCTGGCCCTGGTCTTCACCCTCAACCTGGTGATGGACCTGCTCAGGAGGTGAGGGGGTGCTGGAGCTTAGGGGGGTGGTGAGGAGGTACGGGGAAAGGGTGGCCCTGAGGGGGGTGAGCCTCAGGGTGAGGAGGGGGGAGAGCCTCTCCGTCCTGGGCCCCAACGGCTCGGGAAAGACCACCCTGCTCAGGGTGGCCGCCCTGCTGGACCCCCCGGACGAGGGGGAGGTCCTCTACGAGGGGAAGCCCGGGGCCGTGACCATGGTCTTCCAGCGTCCCGTCTTCTTCGACACCACCGTCTTCAAGAACGTGGCCTACGGCCTAAGGATAAGGGGGCGCCCGGCGACGGAGATAAGGAGGAGGGTGAGGGAGGCCCTTCGCCTGGTGGGGATGGAGGGGGCGGGGGAAAGGAGGGTGAGGGAGCTCTCGGAGGGGGAGAAGCAGAGGGTGGCCCTGGCCAGGGCCCTGGTCCTGGAGCCAGAGCTCTTACTCCTGGACGAGCCCACCTCAAGCCTTGACCCGCCCAACACCGAGCTGGTGGAGGAGATCATCAGAGAAGCGGAGGAGGGGTGCACCGTGGTGCTCTCCACCAACCTGCCCTCCCAGGCCCGCAGGCTCAGCAGGAGGGTGGTCTGCCTCCTCGGGGGGAGGGTGGTGGCGCAGGGGAGCACCCGGCTGCTGGGAGGGTCCGGGCTCAGGAGGCTCCTTGGGGGGAGGGGATGGTGAGGGAGCTGACCCCGGAGGTGAAGGTCTGGCTGAGGAAGGGAAAGAAGAGCATAGGGGGGAGGGGGAGGATGGAGCTGCTGCTCGCCATCGAGCGGGAGGGATCCCTCAGCGCGGCGGCCAGGAGGCTGGGGATGTCCTACAGGCACGCCTGGGGGGTGGTGAGGGAGGTGGAGAGGGAGCTTGGCTTCCGACTCCTGCGCACCGAGAGGGGGGGAAGGAGGGGAGGGGGAAGCTCCCTCACGGAAAGGGGAAGGGCGCTGGTCAGGGCCTACGGGCTCCTGGAGAGGGCCTTAAGGGAGGAGGTGAGGGACGGGACCTTCTGGGAGGCCCTCTCCACCAGGCTCTCCGCCAGAAACAGGCTGAGGGGGGTGATAAGGAGCGTGGAGCTGGGGAGGGTGGCGGCCAAGGTGAAGATCGAGGTGGGTCCCTCCACCCTAACCGCCCTCATCACCAGGGAGGCCGCCGAGGCCCTGGGGCTGAAGGAGGGTGACAGGGTGGAGGCGGTGGTGAAGGCCACGGACGTGATGGTGGCCAAGCCCTAGGCCCTGGCCTTCCCCTTCTTGAACTCGGTGTATCCGCACCTGCCGCAGGCGTACCTGTCTTCGTGGTCCGCCATGAAGACTCCCGGACCGCACCTGGGGCAGGATCTCCTCAGGGCCTTGAGCTTCCCTCCCTCCAGCGCGTAGAACTTGGTCTTGACCTCCTCACCCTTCGCCACCCTTCTCACCCTCCGCCTTTTCCTCCTTCACCCCTCTCTGAAGCAGGTGCTTGGGGGCGAACTTCTTCAGCCTGTCGGGGGAGCGGTAAAGGTGGGCCAGGCCCAGCGTGTTGCAGGAACCCTGGTGGGTCCTGAGCCTCAGGATCACCAGCAGATCCCCCCCTCCCCCCAGCAGGGAGGCCAGCTGGTCCTTCACCGCCTGCCTGGAGGGGGTGGCCTCCCCCGGGTGCAGGATCTGAAACCTTATCTCCTCCCTGCCCACCAGCGGGTTTTCCCTCCTCTCCAGGATCCTTATCTCCATGGACCTTTACCTTCTCCCACCCCTCCCTTTTATTCCTTGCCGGAAACCGGCTCACCCGTAGATGCTCTCCAGGCCCGTCCTCTCCCTGGCCCTCAGGTTGCGGTAGGCGCTGATCATCTCCTCCACCCTCCTCGCCATTTCTTTCCCCTGCTCCCTGAGGGGGGAAACGTCCACCTCCACCCCGAAGGCATCCCTGAGGGCCTCCAGCAGGACGGCCGCCCCCTCCGCATCCGGAAGGAAGACGGCGGCGGGAGTGAGGAGGGCCGTCCCCACGAGCTTCCTGGTGAGGCACTCGTTGAGGATGGCACCCGCCATCCCGGTGATGATGCCCTGGGAGGCCACCTTCACTCCCTTCTCCTCCAGGGACCTGCACCTCTCCTCTTCCGCCACGCAGTACCTGGGCCTCTCGGCGGGGAGCCCCTCCACGGGAAGGCCCTCGAGGACCACCACCTCCCTGACCCCCTTGCCCTCGGCCCACTCCAGCAGGCAGGAGGTGATGGGATAGAGGCCTTCCAAGGGAATGGGGACCTCGCTGAAGGAGGCCAGAAGCCTGCCGTCCCCGGTGGAGTAAATCCTGAACGGGTGGTACAACCTTCCCTCCAGGAAGACGGCCACGGGAGGAAGATGGCGGGAGCGGAGGTAGGCCACCTCCTCCATCCCCAGCTCCTTCACCAGGTGGGAAACGGCGATGGGGCCCACCAGCCCGGGACCTATGAAACCCAGCACCAGCAGGGGACGGTTCGGCTCCCACTTTTTCGTCTCCACCACTTCGGCCTCCGGGAGTCCGGACATCATCCTTTTTACTCCCCCCACCCCCTTAAACCCTTCCGGGGTCAAGATTAAAACCGCCAGGAGTATTGATTACGGGGTCGTGGGGTAGCCTGGTCTATAGAGGCGGTAAGCCTCGGACAACCTACCGGCTTCGGGACCCGGCGGAAAAGCCGGTGACCTGGGTTCAAATCCCGGCGACCCCACCATCCCGCTTCTGAACTGGGATCAACCCCCTCGGGCTAGGGACCCTCACCCTTCCTCCCTCACCGGTCTTCCCATTCTCTTCACGAGCCTGGAGAGGTCGTCGCTCGTCAGCATCCCTATGACCTTCCCCCTCTCGTCCACCACAGGGACCCCCGAGATCCCGTGCGTCTCCAGGGACCTCACCACCGAATCCACGGGCTCGTTCTCCCTGGCCGTGATCACCCTGCGCGTCATGATCTCCTCCACCCTCCTCTTTCCCGTCCCCACGGAGGTGGCGATGTCCCAGGAGGTGACGATGCCCACCAGCCTCTGGTTCTCGTCCACCACCGGCAGGTGGTCGAAGCCCCCCTCCGCCAGGATCCTGGCGGCCTCCACGATGGGGCAGTCGGGACCCACCGTGACCACCCTTCTGGTCATCACCTCGCCCGCCAGCGGGACGGGGCCCAGCTGCCTCATGGGCCTAAAGGTTCCCTCCCTGGGAAGCCCCTGCACGGGGGAGGTCAGCAGGAACTCCCCCCTCTCTATCCATCGCTTCAGCACCTCGGCTATCTCCCTGGCCATCCTGAAGCTGCTCAGGGGGCTGACGGGCACCTCCTTCCCCTTCACCTCAACCCTTCCGGACCTCAGCTCGGCGTAGGTGACCCTCCTCACCACCGGCCTCTCCCTCCTGGGCACCCCGTAATCCACGATTTCCGTCTCCAGCTGGGTCTCGTCCCTGCCCGCGGCGGCCGCCATCCGCTCATCCAGGATGGGGATGGGTATCCCCAGCCCGACGTAAAGGGAGGTCCCGTAGCGGTGGATGGTGCACCCCCTGAGGTAGCGGGGGCTCATGCGCTTGAGGTCCCCCACCACCGCTATGGTCCCCATGCCCGCCGAGGGATCGTGCTGCGTGCCCTCCCAGACCACGTAGCCCTGCGCCCCTCCCAGGAAGATCCTGGTGCCCACCCCGAGCGTCCGGTACTCCGGATCCCTGCCAAGCGGGCTAAGCACTCCCGCCCCCGAGAAGGTCACGTTGCCGTACTCGGGGAGGAGCGTTCCCATGTAGGTGTAGAGCACCTCCGGCCTGGAGTTGGTGGCGGCGCGGTAGCGCTGGTAGGCGGTGCGGGGGCAGTAAAGGATCGCCTGGTTCAGATCGTGAATGGTCACCACCGTCTCTATCTCCCTCCTGGGATAGCAGTCCGTGCCGTACCCCCTCCCCTCCACCTCTATTTCCTTCCCCCTAACCAGGTCCTCGATGACGTGCCCACCCCCATACTCCATCCCCCTGCTCCTGGAGAGGGCGGTGGCCCCCAGGTAAACGTCCACGGCCGCCAGTCCGGCGTAGGCGGGAACGTCGTTGAGGTAAACCTCCCCCCCTCCCAGCTTGATGGGGGGATCGGAGTGGCCGAAGTTGAGGAAGACCCCGGAGCTGCACATGGCCCCGAAGGTCCCCGTGGTCACCACGTCCACCTCCTCCGCCGCCGCCGAGGCCCCCTTTTCCCTCACGATCTCCACCATCTCCTCAGCGGTCACCACCACGGCCTCGCCGCGACGGATCTTCTCGTTTATCTCCTCCACCGACTTCATTCAGACCATCTCCAGACTTAACGCGGAAATACTTAAAGATGGATTTTAGGCGGACTTCCCAGCCCGGTTCGAAAAAAGAGGCGGTGGCTCCAGTCCGGTGCGATGGGATGAGAACGCGGATGACTTCACCTATGCTCAGGCCGGGGAACGGAGGAGGGCGTCAAGCCCGCAGGCCCTACACCTGGCGCAGCCACTCTTTACCCGGGCGGAGAGGGCCCCCGCCCTCCTGAACTCCTCCTCCATCCTCAAGAAGAGCCTCTCCAGGCGGGAGGGATCGGGAGGGGAGGCTTCGGCCAGCGGGGTGCCCGGGGTGGGACGGAAGGGAACGAGCCTGGGGAAGACCCCCATCCGGAGGAGGGCCCTGGTTCCCTCCACCAGGCTTTCGTCGGACTCCCCCAGCCCCACCAGCAGGAAGGAATGGACCTGCCACCTCCCAAAGATCTCCACCGCCTCCCTCCAGCTCTCGAAGTACTTCTCCCGGCTCACCTCAGCCTTTCCCGGGCAGATCTCCCTCCTCCTGGCCTCATCGTAGAACTCCAGGTGTATCCCCACCGTGTCCACCCCGGCCTCCCTCAGCCTCTCCAGGCTCTCAGGGTCCTCCGGGGGCTCCAGGTGCACCTCCGTGGGCAGATCCACCTTCTCCCTGATCCTCCTCACGGTCTCCGCCAGCATCCCCGCTCCCCTGTCCGGGGAGGCCAGCGTTCCCGTGGTGATGAGCAGGTGCTTGGCCACACCCTCCTCCACCGCCGCCCTGGCCACCTCCACCAGCTGCTCCGCGCTCTTCCTCACCAGCGGATCCCTTTCCCCGTAGACCTGGATGGCGCAGAACTTGCACGCCTTCCCCTGCGCCCACCTCCAGCAGGCGGAGAGGAGGGTGGTGGCGAGGCAGTCCCTCCCGTGGAGCTTGGCCACCCTGTGCATGGGTATCCCATCCGAGGTCCTCCTGCGGTAGAAGCGGGGGAGGGGGATGAGGGAGACCCTGATAAGGCGCTCCCCTCCCCTCCAGATCCATCCCCCCCTGAGCTCGAAGGGGGAACGTGAGACGAAGCGTCCCCTCAGCGGGACGTTGAGGACCACCCCATCGGGGAACTCCATGCACCTCCCCCCCGAGGGCCCCGCCCCTCCCTTCCTTCCCCGGTAGATCCCCTTGCTCCTGGCCCCCAGGGAGAGGAGGGAAAGCTCCAGGGACCTGAGCCCTTCCATTCTTTCTCTTTTCTCTCCGAAACTTATATCCTGGACCAGGAGGAGCGGTGGATCCCCAGTCAGGGCTCAGCGAGGGCTTGGCATCGGATTTCTCGGCCTTCGCGGCCTTCAGCGACAGGGCTGCACGAGAAAACCCTCGCTAAAAGGTAAGTTAGGGATGGTCTCTCCCGCCCGTAGCAAACGGGGGGCAACCTGTTCAGGAAGGAGATCCTCCGGCGCAGGATCCCGAAGAGGGAAAGGGAAAGGAGGGCGAAGAGGCAACCCGCGACCAGGTCCTGCCAGCGGTGCTCCCCCAGGTAGAGGGTGGAGAAGAGGAGGAGGGCCCAGCCCACCCCCCAGACGAGAGAGATCTTTCTGCCATGCCTGCGGGCGAAGAAGAAGGCC
>CAZDZG010000025.1:12096-16371 GCA_964509845.1 Hadarchaeota archaeon (SeqCode)
CACCCCCCAGACGAGAGAGATCTTTCTGCCATGCCTGCGGGCGAAGAAGAAGGCCAACAAACCGTTGGCCGCGTGCAGGCTGGGGAAGGCCCCCCAGCGGAAGGCGTTGATCCTTTCCGTCAGGCCGAACACCTCCTCCCTGATGTTCCTGACCCCCTCCAGGGCCAGCCTGGGGGGAGAAACCGGGAAGAAGAGCCAGACGGTGAAGCCCAGCAGCTGGCAGATCAGGAAGACCCAGAAGTACTCCCTGAAGGAGCCGACGTCCTCCAGGAAGAGGAGGAGGAAGGCCGTCCCGTAGATGAGGAAGAGATAACCGAAGGAATAAACGGCCACCCAGAACCTGTCCTGAAGCCAGCCGGAGAGGTGAGCCTGGAGGAAGAGCACCTCCTCTCCCCCGAAGGAGTGGGGGGAAGAGGGAACGGGAAAGGCCCTGGGGAGGATGTCGAGCACCAGCGTGAGGACGAAGAAGGCCAGCAGCGGGAGAAGGAGGCCCCTCACCCTCCTCCGCATCCGATCCCCTCCAGCAGAAGTTTCTCCCTCTGGGCGTACCTCTCCTCCATCTCCCTCATCAGGCCCTCGAACTCCTCCGCGGGGGTCGCGCCAGCCTCTACCAGCGCCCTGGCCAGCTCCCTCGCCTGGACCACCTCGGCCAGCTCCCTGTTGCACGTCCTCCCGAAGGTGGGGGCCCTGCAGTTCTCCCCCACCCTGAGCCCGAAGTACCTGACGGTTTCGGGGGAGGCCGGCCTCCCCTCCAGGGTGCTGGAGGCCTCCCGGGTGGAGCCGCAGGGGGACTCCCTGAGGAGCCTGAGCCTCACGATCCTTCCTCCCCTGAGCTCCAGCTCGAACCTGGGCCTGCCGAAGAAACGGGCGAACTCATCGAAGGCCTCCACCCCGGTGTTCCCCTCCAGGGAGCAAAGGGTGGGAGGGGCAAGCACGTGCGGGTTCCTCTCCCTGGCCTGGCGCAGAAAACCCTCCCCGAAGCTGATTCCAAGCAGGGTGGGGATGCCCCTGGAGGCCACCTCCAGGGCCACGTCGGGATGCCTGACGTAGGAGAGGTAGAGGTCGCAGGGGGGAAGCTCCAGCCGGACCTCGTCCAGGATCTGGGAGGAGGGGAAGTCCACCAGGATCCACTCCACCTCAAACCTCTCCCCCAACCTCTCCCTGGCCCGCTCCCCGTACTTCCCGTCCGAGACGATTCCCACCTTCATCCCCTCAGCCCCCGAAGAACCTCCTGAGCCTCGCCGCCACCTCCTCGGGCACGGTTTCCACCACGGGCTCGTACTGGAACCTCTCCATGAACCCGCTGTCGCTGGTGTAGAGGGGGCGCAGGGGGGGGCGGGAGATGAGCCTGAGGCTTAGCCTGTGGTACTCCCCGCTGCTCCCGTCCTCCGGGCCGGAGAAGGAGGTGAGGTTGAAGGTCTCCACCCCCAGCTCCTCGTACCCCCTCAGCACCCTGGAGAGCCCCTCGCTGAACTCCCTCAACCCCCTCTCTCCCACCTCCCCAAAACAGGAGGCCTCCTTGAAGACGGCCCAGACCTCGTTCTGCCCGGAGGGGGCGAAGGGGGTGAGCCAGCACACCTCCTCCCCCTCCCCCACCCACCTCTCCCCTCCCCTTTCCTCCTCCAGCAGGTCAAGCCAAAAACTCCTCCCCTTCCTCCTCCGGTAGTTCCTCCCCGCCCGCAGGGTCTCCTCCAGCCAGAAGGTGGGGGTGCGATCCACCAGGAGCTGGAAGTGGGGATGGACGATGCTGGCGGCCGCGGGGGGAAGGTGATTCCAGTTGAGCATTGCGTACCCCGCGGAGGGCTCCAGTTCCCTCACCCTCCTGAAGTACTCCAGGGACAGGCCCACCGCATCCCTCAGCCTCCCCGCATGGAACTCCCGCAGGGGGAGGAGGTGCTCCCTGCTCAGGACCACCACGGCGTGGAACTCCGCGAAGGGGAAGAGGTTGGGGAAGAGCACCGCCTCCCCCCTCCTCATCCTCTCCTCCCCGAACTCGGGCGGGAGCTTGGGGGTGGAGCGCTCCAGGTTCTCCGGGCAGAAGAAGCACCCCCTCTCCGACTCCCTCAGGAGCTCGGAGGGGTATCCCCCCACCGCCTGCCTCACCCTCTTGGCCCTCTCCAGGTTGATCCTGCTCCACCTGCCCGTAAGGGGGTCCCTTCTGAACTCCACCTTCTGGACCGCGAGGGAGAATCCCTGCAGGGGACTCAGGAACCTGGCCTCCCTGACCTCTCGCCTGAAGAGCATCGACCAATATTATAGAGGGGGAGATATAGGTGATGGGCAGGGGACCCCTCCCCAGGTTCACCGAGGTTCACGTGAGGGCGGCGCTGGAACTCATCCATCGGAGGGGAAGGGTGGGGAGACCGGAGCTGGGGAGGAGGCTGGGGCTGGGGGAGGGGAGCGCCAGGAGCCTCCTGAAGCTGCTCAGGAGGAGGGGACTGGTGAGGCCCTCCAGGGGAGGACACGTCCTCACGGAGAAGGGGAGAAGGATGGTGGGGGAGCCCCTGCGGCTGGTGAGGCTGGACTGCGGGGAGCTGACGGTGGGGAAGGTGGACGTGGCCGTGCTGGTGAAGGGGGCGGCGGGAAGGGTGAGGGGAGGGGTGGAGGAAAGGGATGAGGCCATCAAGGTGGGGGCGAAGGGGGCCACCGTCCTGGTCTTCAGGGATGGGGCGCTGAGGTTCCCGGACAGCGGGAGGAAGGTGAGGGGGAAGACGGCGAAAAGGCTGGTGGAGAGCCTGAAGCCCTCGGAGGGGGATGTGGTGATCCTGGGAACGGGAGAAAATGAGGTGGAGGCGGAGCTGGGCGCCAGGGCCGCCGCCCTGAGGCTGGAGAAAAAGCTCACCAGCTCGGCCTCTCGTACCTGAACTTCACGTTGTCCCCGTCCCTCAGCTCGTAGGATCCCGCCCCCACCGGAGCGTACTCCCAGCCGTTCTCCTTCCAGAGATACCACATCCAGTACCTGCCTTCCGAGGGATCGTTCCTGAGCCCGTTGATGGAGACGATGAACTCCCCCAGCCCCGCGTAGTACTGGGTCTCCACCACGGCCACCCTCCTGAGGGCCTCCAGGGCCGTGGCTCCCCTGGTGAGGTACACCTCGTAGGAAACCTCCGCCTCACCGTTGTCTATGACCACGCCCGCGTGTATCAGCGTGCGGTCCAGCTCCCTCACCCGCTCGTGCAGCGTGGAGACGTCGTAGGCCAGGTAGGCCATCCCCATCACCAGCACCACCAGCACCACCGATAGGGCCTTGGTCGCTTCCTCCATGCTCTCACCCCCTTTGGGTTGTGGAAAGGGAAGCCCCCACCCTGATGGCGAGGGGGGCCTCGACCCTGATCCTGGTGCTCAGCCTCAGCAGGCCCACCAGAGGGGGGAAGAAGAGGAGGGAGGAGAGGTGATAGAGGGTGAAGGGGAACTGGAGGGCCAGGGCGGTGAACCAGGTGTGGGGGGAGGTGAGGGGGCCGTAGAAGCTGGGACAGGTGAGGGGGCTCCCCACCACCCCCGTCCAGAGGTCGAAGAGGAGGATGGCCGCCGCCCCCGTGAGGGCGGTGCGTCCCAGCAAAGGCCAGAAACCGGAGAAGGGGGAGACCCTGTTCCCGGTGGCCAGGAGCCAGACCAGCAGGAAGCCCGACCAGGTGAAGAGATAGATGGGGTGCCAGCCCCAGCAGAGGAGGTCCACCGCCAGCACCCCTCCCAGCACCAGGAGACCGAAGGCCCTCCCCACCCGCTCGGCCCTTCCGTCCACCCTCCACAGATAGGTGGAACCGGTGACCACCAGCACGGGGATGATGAGCTCCAGGTTGGGAAGGGTGAACCCCCTGAGGTAGAGGAGCTTGCTGCTGGCCGCCAGCAGGAGACATATACCGGCGAAGATCCAGAGCCTCCTCCTCAGCCTCCGGGAGATTTCCTCCATCTTAGCTGGATATAATATCCAATATATAAAGATAGCCGAAACAGGAAAAACCGCCGCGAATCCGCCCCGAACCCTCAGACCCTCTTGTAGGTGTGGATCCTAAGCCACTCCTCCAGGACCCCCACCAGCCTCTTCCTCAGTTCCTCCCCCTTCACCCCCTCCTTCCTGAGGGAAGAGATCCTGGAGGAGAGGAAGGCCAGACCCAGCACCTCCCTGATCCAGCGCTCGAAGTCCCCTCTCTGCAGGTGGAACTCCAGGGAGCCCACCTCCACCTTCCTCACGGCCTCGAGGAACTCCAAGAGGCTGTGGGCCTGGACCCCCAGCGGTCGATCCAGACCGGAGTAAAAGAAGAAGGGATGGTCCAC
>CAZDZG010000026.1:0-14843 GCA_964509845.1 Hadarchaeota archaeon (SeqCode)
ACAGACTGAAGGGAGTGGTGGACACCAACACGGCCATCGTGGTGGAGCTCTAGCCTCCCTGAAGCAAAAATTCCAGCATTAGCCGGTTAACCAGCTCCGGCTCCTCGTTCTGAACCCAGTGCCCGCAATTCAGGTAGACCGCCCTGTAGGGCCCCTCCACGAAACCCTCCGCCCTGCTCACCTCCACGGTCAGGAAGGCATCCTCCTTTCCCCATATCACCAGGGTAGGGGCCTTCACCTTGGGAAGCTGTCTGAGGGGGCTGTCCGGGCCGTTGGCCCGGTAGTAGTTGATGCCCGCCCTCAAGGCCCCGGGCTTGGACCAGGCCTCCACGAACCTCTCCAGATCCTCCTCGGTGAAGGCGGGCTTCACCGCCGTGCCCCTGAGCACCTCCTTCAGCACCGCGCAGTTGTCCGCCATGAGGAACTCCTCCGGAGCCTTTTCCTTCCTGAAGAAGGAAATGTACCAGCTCCTCCTGGACTGCTCCGGGGAGAGCCTTCCCGCCATCAGGGAGGGGTGGGGTGCGTTGAGGATCACCAGCTTCTCCGTCAGCTCCGGATGGAGGGAGGCGAAGGCCCAGGCGATCACCCCTCCCCAGTCGTGCCCCACCACCATCCCCCTCCCTCCCCCCAGCTCCCTGACCAGCCCGGCCACATCCTCCACCAGCACCTCCAGCCTGTAGTTCTCCTCCCCCTCCGGCTTGTCGCTCTCGTTGTATCCCCTCAGATCGGGGGCCACGGCCCTGAAGTGCCTGCCCAGCACGGGAAGCTGGTGCCTCCAGGAGTACCAGAACTCCGGGAAACCGTGTAGGAGGAGCACCAGCTTCCCCTCCCCGCATCCCACGCAGTGGAGCCTCACCCCGTTGGTCTCCACGAAGAAGTGCTCCACCTCAACCACCCGGGAAGAAGGGGGGAGGGAGCCTGAGAGGGATGGGATATTTCATCAGCCTCTGCTCCCTCATCCCCTCGAGCAGGGGGCGAAGCTTGGAGGCCGGCAGGGTGAAGATGATCTCCGTCTCCTGGGTGGCGGCGAAGACCCTGTCCCCGCCCCCAGGGATGGCCAGGTCGTACTTTCCCTGCCGGTAGGACCTGAGGACGCTACTGCAGGAGGCCATCACACCCGCCAGCCTCACCTCCATCCTCCTCCCCTGCTCGCACACCGCCCCCTGGATCAGCCTCATCATCTGCGCGGAGTTACCGTACACCATCACCACATCGGGAAGCACCTTCGTGCGGGTGAGGGGTGATACCACCACCCTTTCCACGCCCTCGGGACGGAGCTCCTGTAGCTCCCCAAGCAATCCCTCCGCCGCCCTCCGGTCCCTGACATATCCGGCGGCCAGAAAGAACTCCAGCACCAGCTCCCTCTCCCCCGGCCATCCCAGCAGCAGGCTGGCCGCCGGGCACCCGTTCTCCTCCGGTCCCAGCCCCACGGTCCAACCGTAGGTGCGGGAGAGAGCAAAGAGCTGGCAGAGGGAGAGCCTCTCCTCCGGCCTCCTAACCCCCTCGGGGACCTCCCCCTTTCCCAGAAAGGCCACGGCCAGCGGATAGGTGGCCGGCCTGAGTCTCTCCTCCAGCTCCCTGCCCAGGGACCTTACCTCCTCCAGCTCCATTCTTCCCTCCTCTGGATGGTAGCCCCGCCCGGATTCGAACCGGGGTCGCGAGGTCCAGAGCCTCGCAGGATTGACCGTTGGGCCCCGCTCCAGGGTCTACCCCACGGGGCTACCACTCCTTTTCCTCCCTCCCTCTCAAAAAGCTTATCTACCAGCGGGAGGAAAGGTAGCCCCGCCCGGATTCGAACCGGGGTCGGCGGCTCCAAAGGCCGCCATGCTTGACCATTGTGCTCCTTCCGGATCTACACCACGGGGCTACCGATGATTCTTTCTCCGCCGATTATTTCTCTATTACCTCCCCCCACGACCCCGGATCCACCTCCTTCTCCACCCTACCCCTCCTAAGCAGGAAGGCCCGGTCACACAGCTCCATCAGCCCCAGGTCGTGGCCCGCCATCACCAGGGTGCGCCCCCTCCTGAGCCTCCTCAGGAGGGAGAGGAACTCCCTCCTGGCCCAGGGATCCAGACCCAGCGTGGGCTCGTCCAGCACCAGGAGCTGGGGTTCCATGGAGAGGATGGTGGCTATGGCCACCCTCTTCTTCTCCCCGTAGCTCAGGTGGTGGGGGCTCCTCCTCTCCAGACCCTCCGCCCCCACCGCCCGCAGGGCTTTCTTCACCCTCCTCCTCACCTCCCTCTCCCCCAGCCCCAGATGAAGGGGTCCGAAGGCCACGTCCTCGAAGACGGTGGGCATGAAGAGCTGATCGTCGGGATCCTGAAACACCAGCCCCACCCTCCTCCGGATCTCCTCCGTCCCGTTCCTGGTGTCCATCCCGAACACCCTCACCCTCCCCTTCTGGGGGAGGAGCAGCCCGTTCAGGTGAAGGAGGAGGGTGGACTTGCCCGAGCCGTTGGGGCCCATCAGGTAGACGCTCTCCCCCTCCTCCACCTCCAGGTTCACCCCCCTAAGGGCCACCGTCCCGTCCGGGTAGGTGTAACGGAGGCCCCTTATCTCCACCGCCCTCACACCATCACCGCCGGAAGGAGGAGGAGGGGGAAGAAGAGGGAGAGGAAGAGGAAGTCCGCCCCTCCCATCCTGAGCTCGCGCATCACCCTGATCCTCCCCTCAAAGCCCCTGGCGCGCATGGCCTGGTAGACCCTCTCCCCCCTCTCGTAGCTCCTGAGGAAAACGGAACCCAGCATGTTGCCCAGCACCCTCATCCTCTCCAGCCTCCCCATCCTCCAGGCCCTGGCCTCCCTGGCCCTGCCCATCCTCTCAAACTCATCCACCATCAGGTAAAGGTATCGGTACATGAAGGAGAGGAGGGTGGTGAAGAGATAAGGGAGACCGAGGGACTGGAAACCGCGCAGGAGGCGGGTGAAGGGGGTGGTGGAGACGAGCAGGCCCATGGCCAGAACGGAGAGCCAGGACTTCCAGAGGACGTTCAGGAAGATGAGAAGGGCGGAAGGCGTGACGTGGAAGGGCCCCAGGTTGTAGGAGCCCCCGCTTCCCCCCAGGAAGGGCAGGCCCACCGCCACCAGGCCCACGAAGGGAAGGACCACCGCGGACCTCCTCAGGAGGAAGAGGGGGGGAACCCTGGAGAGGAGCATCAGGGAAAGGAGAAGGAGGGTATAGAAGAAAAGGCGGGAGGGGGGGAGGAGGGGGGTGAGGACCACCGCCACCACGAAGGAGAGGAGGGACAGGATCTTCGTCCTGGGATCGAGGGAGTGGAGGGGGCTCCTTCGGTCGCTGTACCGATCCAGGAAGTGGTGCTTCATCTTTTCCTCAACACCCTGGCCCAGAGGAGGGTTAGGAGGAGAATGAGAAACACGCCCAGCACGCCCGCCAGGGAGGTGGAAAGGGCACCGCCCAGCCCCGGAAGGGAGTAATCGGGGAAGGGAGAGGAGAAGAGCTCCTCCGCCTTCTCGGCGAAGCCGTGATCCTCCGCCACCCTCTCCAGACCGTCGGGCAGGGGAGAGGCGAAAAGGGAAAGGAGACCCGCCATGAGGAGGCAGACCACCAGACCCACCATCCACCACCTGAGCTTCATCTCCTCACCTACAGCTTGGGAAGCCCCAGCAGATCCGGCCTAACCCTAGAGACCAGCCCCACCACGGCCACCGTCGCCAGGGCCTCCACCACCCCTATCACCACGTGATATCCCACCATGGCCGGGAGGGCTACGCCAAGGGGGGAGGTACCCGAGGCGGCGAGCTCGAGGGAGCAGGCCACGGAGCCCAGCACGATCGCCACCCAGGCCGCCACCCCCGCCCCCACCATTCTCCCCCTCTCTCCTCCCACCCCCCTGGAAATCAGGAGGTAGAGCCAGTATCCCAGGATGGTCCCTATCAGCCCCATGTTGAGGATGTTGGCCCCCAGCGTCGTTATCCCCCCGTCCTGGAAGAAGAGGGCCTGGACCGCCAGGATGGAGGCCATCACCAGAGATCCCGCCAGGGGTCCCACGAAGACCGCTATCAGGACCCCTCCCACCACGTGCCCGCTGGTTCCCCCCGCCACGGGCACGTTGAGCATCTGGGCGGCGAAGACGAAGGCCGCCAGCACCCCAAGCAGGGGCACGTGCCTGTCCTCCAGCCTCCGGTTCACGCGCCAGACGGAGAAGGCCAGCACCGCCGCCGCCAGAGCCCAGAGGGGAACCCAGACCTCAGGGGTGAGGAACCCGTCGGGAAGGTGCATCCGATTTGTATTACTTTTCGATATTTAAGTATTTCGAGAACCCAACTTCCCTCTTCTCCAGGATCTCCCCCTCCAGCAGGGACAGGATTTTCCCCCTGACCTCCTCCAGACCCCTCTCCACCCTCCTCCTTCCCCCGAAGACCTCAAGGAACACCCTCCTTCCCGCCTCGTCATCGTTCCTGACCCTCAGTACCAGGGATCCCTCCGCCCAGCCCCCTCCCCTCAAAAGGCCGTCCGCGTCCCCGTCCGTGAGGGCTATCACGGGCTTGCCGGTCCTGCTCAGCAGATCCCCCACCACCGCGGAGGTGTCGTCCCCCACCGTCACCGCCCCCTCCGCCCCCTCCGCCAGTTCGTAAACCTGATAACCCGCGTGGTCCACGAAGACCACCCCTCTCCCGGGCTGGGTCCTCCTCCTGGGGACCCAGGGGGTGAACCTCAAGGAGGGGGTGGTGTCCACCTTCAGTCCCTCCAGCTCCACCCTCCCCAGCCCCTCCAGCACCCCCGGCTTCAGCTCCACTCCCCTCATCTCCACCAGCCTTCCCCCCTCCTCCACCAGCACCACCTCCCTCCCCTTCGCCCTTCCCACCACCCTTCCCTCCACCAGCACGTAGTCCCCCGGATCCACCCCCAGAACCCTTCGGCATTTCCTCTCACCCTCCCTCCAAAGCACCTCTCCGAAGCGGGGCGGATCGGAGAGGGAGAGCCCCAGTCCTCGGGCCAGGGAGAGGGCCAGCTCCCTTCCCCCCTCCGACCAGGGAACCACCTGTCCCCCTCCCGTGTCCACCTCCACCAGGGGTTTGGAGAATCCGGAGAGCCTGAGGAGGTGCCAGCAGAGGGCGTGGGCCTTGCCCGGGGAGAAGGCGTGGAGGGCCAGGACCGCCGCCTCCACCTCCCCCTCCACCTCCCTGAGCAGCTGGCTCGGCCTCTCCCCCCTCACCTCCACCCCCTCCAGACCGCTGTCCCACAGGGCCGTCCTTCCCATGGTGCCACAGACGAAGGCCCTCACCCGGTGCTCCCTCCTCAGGAACCGGAGAAGGCGCTCCGCTCCCCCCGTGTCGAAGATGCCCGGCAGGTGAAAGATGAGGGCCAGCCGCATTCTTTACCCTCCTTCCCCTCTCGTCCTAACCTTCCTTTTTTCCTTTTTGTCCAAAAAAATTACCCTTAAATAAAAGCCAAACCAAAAGGCAAGGGATGAAGGAGAAAACGCTCGCCACGCTGGTTCTGGTCCTCCTCGCCCTTTCGCTCTCCTCCTACGCCGGTTACCGGCTGGGATACGAGGCCGGAAGGGGGAGCGTGACCACGGTGAGGATGGGGTACCTGGTGGGGGACATCCACCAAATAAGCTGCTTTGTGGGGAGGGAGCTGGAGCTCTTCGAGGAGGAGGCGGGAAGCGGGTACCGCTTCAGGTACCTGGAGTACGTCAACGGACCGGCGCAGATGAACGAGTTCATGGCCGGCGGGCTGGACGCCGGGTACGTGGGAGTGGTCCCGGCCCTCATAGCCCTCTCCCAGGGAGCCGATTTGAAGATCGTGGCCTCCGCCAACCTGGAGGGCTCTGCCCTGGTGGCCAGGAAGGGAATAGAGAACGTGTGGGGCCTCAACGGGAAGAGGGTGGGAACCCCCGGCCTGGGCACCATCCAGGATGCCCTGCTCTCCATGATAGAGAACCAAACGGGTATCACCGTCGAACATGTACACTACGCCGGACCCTCCACCCTTCCCCTGGCGCTGGAGAAGGGGGAGATTGACGGCTACATAGCCTGGGAGCCCTTCTGCGCGGAGGCCGTGGTGAAGGGGACCGGACAGGTGGTTTACACCTCCCACGACATCCTGCCCAATCACCAGTGCTGTGTCTTTTACGTCTCGGGCAGGCTCCTCAGGAAGGACAGGAGGCTGGCCCTCTCGCTGGTTAGGGCCCATCTGAGGGCCATGCGGGTGGTGGAGGAGAACGAGAACCTGGCCATGCAGATCTTCTTCTCCCGAACCGGGAAGTCCATGGGTGTCATCCAAGAGTCCTGGAAGAGGATGGTCTGGGACCCCACACCCAACGAGGAGAGCATCCTGACCTTCGCTAGGCTCCTGATTCAGGCGGGCAAGATCACGGGCGTGGAGAACGTGGAAGCCTTCGTGAGGAAAGCCCTCGACCTCACCCTTTTAGAGGAAGCACGGCATAAGGTCTAGATGGTAAGCTTTTCCCGGGAACCTTTTCATGCTTCCCTCCTCCTGCTGGGGGTGCTGCTCCTGTGGGAGGCCCTCTCCAGGGCGTTGCACTCCGCCTTCTTCCCCGGGGTGGGGGAGGTGCTCGGCTCCCTCTGGACCCTGCTGATCAAGGGGGACGTGGAGGGGATAAGGCTGCACGAGCACGCCCTGCACAGCCTCCTGAGGGTGCTGGGGGGCTTCTCCCTGGCCTGCCTCACCGCCATACCCCTGGGGATCCTGATGGGGCTGAGGGAGGGAGCCTACCGCCTCTCCAAGCCCGTCCTGGAGCCCGTGCGCTTCATCCCTCCCCTGGCCTGGATTCCTCTGGTGATCCTCCTCCTGTCCGGCTACTGGCGCTACCTCTTCGTGATCTGGCTGGGGGCCTTCTTTCCCATCCTACTCAACACCATAAACGGAGTCAAGAGGACCAGTCCCACGCTGGTGGAGGTTTCCAGGAGCTTCGGGGCCAGTAAGGGGACCACGGTGAAGAAGGTGGTGATACCCAGCGCCCTCCCCGAGATCACCGCCGGAATGAGGGTGGGGCTGGGGGTGGGATGGATGTGCATCGTGGCGGCGGAGATGATAGGAGGGGAAAGGGTGGGTCTGGGCAGGCTCATCCTGAAGTACTCGGAACTCCTGAGGGTGGACATGGTGGTGGCGGGGATGGTGGCCATAGGGGTGGTGGGGCTGCTGATGAACGAGGTGCTGCTGAGGATGGAGAAGCGTCTGTTCGTATGGAGGAAGGAGGTCTCCCTCTGAGGTGAGCCCTTGCCCGCCAGCATCAAGGTGAAAGTGGAGAACCTGCACAAGCACTTCCTCACCCGAGAGGGAAGGTTGGAGGTCCTGAAGGGGATCTCCTTTGAGGTGAAGACGGGGGAATTCGTCTCGGTGGTAGGGCCCTCCGGGTGCGGGAAAACCACCCTCCTAAGGGTGGTGGGAGGACTGGAGAGCCCCAGCTCGGGCAGGGTCACCATAGACGGGAAAAGCCCCGATCCCTCCCTTCACCGCCTGGGCTTCGTTTTCCAGGAGGACTCCCTCTTCCCCTGGAGGACCGTTTGGGAGAACGTGAGGTTCGGGAGGGAGGTGAGGGGGATGGAGGGGGAGGAGGTGGTGAGGGAGCTGCTGGAGAGGATGGGCCTGAGGGGCTTCGAGCACTGCTATCCCCACCAGCTCTCGGGGGGAATGAAGCAGAGGGTGGCCATAGCCAGGGCCCTGGCCGTGGACCCGGACCTCCTCCTCATGGACGAGCCCTTCGCCAACCTGGACGCCCAGACCAGGTGGATCCTCCACCAGGATCTGACCAGGATCTGGGAGGAGGTCAGGAAAACCATCCTCTTCGTCACCCATAACGTGGAGGAGGCCGTCTACCTTTCCGACAGGGTCCTGGTGCTCACCGTCAGGCCCGCCAGGGTGAAAAAGGTGCTAAGGGTGGGGCTCCCCAGACCCAGGGACAAGCTGAGCATGAGGCTGGTCAGGCTCAGGAGGAGGGTGGTGGAGCTGCTCAGGGAGGAGATACCCTACCTCTGAGAGCGCCAGAGGCCCATCCTCTTCCACAACAGGAAGAAGAGGAGGAGGAAAAGGAAGAGGCAGGCGAGGGTGAGGGAGTAGAGAAGCGGGGCCCGCTCCGAGCCGTAGCCCCTGAGGGGAAGGAAGAGGAGGCCGTAGAGGGGGAGGATGAGGAGGAACATCAGGGGCATCCCCCTCACGTAATCCTCCACCGCAGGGGTCCGGAGTTCCGGATCCACCACCCTGCAGAGGGCTATGCCCGAGTCCATTGTCCCGGTGAGGGTGCCGTAGGTCACCAGCGTCCTCTCGAACCGGTAGTTCCTCCAGACCCTGCTGGGGAGCCAGAGGAAAGCCAGGACCGTGACCACCCCGCCCGCCAGGGAGAGGAGGAAGAGGGGGAGGGCATAGGCTCTGAGGGCGGGGAGGGAGATGGCGGCCACGGAGGCGGCCACGGCGTAGTCCACGCAGATCCCGGCCAGGTGCTTCTGGACTCCCGGGGAGATCAGGAAATCCGTCCCCGTCCTCTCCATGATCCTCCTCACCACCATCCCCACCACCACCGTTATCACGAACATGGCCCCCCAGGCCGTGTCCGAGCCCAGGGAGAGGAGCCTGGTCACCAGGTAGGCCAGGGCGTAGACCAGGCCGCAGAGGGCCGCCTGCAGGCTCAGGGTGTCCACCGCCTCGGAGGAGGAGACCTCCTCTCCAAGGGGCCTCCTCCTTTCCCTGGGTAGGATTCCCGTCCAAACCTCCCTCGGAACCCTGCGAAGGTCCCCGAGGAGGGCCGCCCTGCCCCTCCTCACCCCCACGTTGAGCCAAACCACTCCCACCCCATAGGCCCAGAGGAAGCCCACCGCCCCGAAGATCAGGCCCACCTCCCCCCCGTGCGCGAACCCCCTCCCTTCCCAGGAGGACCCGAAGGAGAAAGCCTGCCCCGGCCCCGAGGCATATCCGATCGCCATCAGGGAACCGAAGTTGGGGAAAAGATCGGGGAAGAGGGTTCCCATGAGGAGGAAGGTCAGGGCGAAGCCCACCAGGAGCTGCAGGGCGAACACGAAGGACATCAGGATGCCCGTGCTGGCCGCCTGCCCGTAGCTCCTTCCCCTCGTCACCATCCCCAGGGCCAGGGCGGCGAAGGTGAGATTGAGGAGATGGTAGATCAGGCCCTCCAGATGGTGAAAGGGGATTACGCCCAGGACCTGGGCCAGGAAGAATCCCAGAAACCCGGCCACCAGGGCGTTGGGCAGGAGGAGCCTCTGGAGGATCCGCACCTTTACCCGAAGGAAGGTGGCGACCAGCAAGAGCAGGCTTAGAAGGACGAAGTCGGAGACCAAGGACCAGCCCATCTCCAAGCTCCCACCCCTGAGATTCCTTCTTTAAGATGGTAATGCCCTTTAGTAATGTTTTTTATGGACAAAGAGGAAAAAACTTTGAATGCCGCTGCAGAAGTGGGAGGAGGTGCTCAACTCCGCCCTGGACTCGGACGAGAAGTTCAGGGAAACCCTGAAAAGGGTGCTGAGGGAGCACCACCTAGACATAAAGGAGTTCAGCAAGCTCTCGGGAGTCTCGGAGAGTTCCCTCTACAAGATCCTCTCGGGACACAGGGCCAACCCCAGGCTCTCCACCCTCAGGGACATCCTGCGAGCCCTTCGAAACCTGGAGGGCCCGAAGGAGGGGGAGCCCTTCATCGCGGTGATCGCCTCACGCCCCTCTCTGGACTCCCTCAGCACCTCCCACGTGACGGTGGGGAGGCTCAAGATACGGATAAAGGGATATGGGGCCGCCAGCATCGAGGACGCCATCGTGGCCGCCCTGAACGCCGAGCAGGAGGGGGCTAAGGCCATCGTCTGCGGGCCCGTGGTGGCCACCATCCTCGAGAAGATCGTCAAGGTGCCCATCTCCTCCTGCCCCGTCTCTCTCTGCAACCAGCCCCTGCTGGAAGCCGCCAAAAACGCCGCCAAGAAAATTGCGGAGGAAGGTTTGTGACAGAAGGGGTGGGCTTAGGCCAACGGTAGGATTAAATACGGTCTCTTCCTCACATATCGATGTCAGGGGTAGAATCCGAACTCTTTTTGGCCGGCATACGCAGCTTCCTGAACGTCCTCCTGAGCAACGTGGAAGCTGATCCCCAGTTCCACGAAAAGACCAAGGGAAAGGACTTCTCCCTCTGCAACGTGATAAGGGTTCCCCCCTCCTTCAGGGAAAAGGGCATCGAGGACGCCTACCTTCGTCTTCGCCTCTCCGAGGGAAAGGTGGAGGCGGAGGTGACCACCTCCCCCCCGCAGGCCGACGTGGTCCTGGAGGGGGACTGGGATACCTGGAAGAGGGTGATCTCCGGCCAGGAGGAGCTTTCGAACGCGGTGGTGGAGGGAAGGCTGCAGGTCACCCGGGGTGCCGAGAAGATGGACTTCGACCTCATCTCGCTGGTCGCCAACGCCCTCACGCGTTCCACCGTTCCCCTCGACGTCTTCAAGCTAATAGAGCCCGCCTGAGCTACGAGCCTGGAAGTCTGAAGCCCTCTCCCTCCAGCCCCAGCTCCCGAAGCTTTTCCGGGGTGGGGAGGCCCGTGCTCTCGTCCCAGCCCCTTTCCCGGTAATAATCGGACAGAAACCGGTTCAGGTCCTCCTCCGAAAGGGCCACCTCCCCGTAATAATCCCTCAGGACCACTTCCCCCTCCGGCGTTCGCCTGGGAAGGAGCCAGATCCTGGAGCAGCGGTAGTCCTCTTTGGTCAGACCCTCCTCCGCACCCAGCATCTTCCAGTAGGTGAAGATCCTCTCCCCCGCCTTCCTGAGCTCCACCGCCCCCACCTCCCTCCCGGTCACCAGGGAATAGAGTTCCGCCGCCTGCCTTAGGTTGAGGTACCTCAGGCCCAGGAAGCCCCAAAGGGCGTGCACGATGCAGGTGCCGAGGCTGTTGTATACCGCCATCCTGTCCTCCGCGTACCTGGCATACCTGCCGGGATTGAAGCCCGTGGGGCCGCTGAAGATCCTGTCCAGCTCCGCCTGGGACAGACCCATGTCCCCGGCATCCACTTCCCTCAGCACCCGAAGGTCCATCATGGGCACGGTGTAGAGGGACTGGGTGCCCCCGTGGTGGGGCCTGGGCGAGGTGAGGTGGGAGAAGGCCTGGGGGTGAAGCCTGGTGAACCTGGCGTCCTGGATGGCGTCCGCCCCCCTGAAAAGGCCCGTCCCCTCCTCGAAGTCCTCCGGATCCAGCCCAAGCTTCTCGGCAGCCGGATACCAGCCATCCGACAGAAAGCCTCCGAAACCCTCCCTCCCCGCGATCTGCCTGAAGAGGAGGAGGTAGGTCTCGAAGTTCCTCTCCAGTCTTTCCCCCAGCCTTCCCCTCCCGGAGGCCCTGGTGACCCAGTTCACCAGCTGGCTGGTGGTGAAGTAGCACATCCCCTCTCGATTGCAGAGGTCCAGCAGGGCCACGGCATCCCTGGGGTCCTCCAGCTCCAGCCTCTGCCCCACCCTGGCGGGAAGCATGTAGGATCCGGTATAGGTGGAAAGGCCCGCGTGCCTGCCCTCCCTGATTTGAAAATCCACCCTGCAGGCCATGGGGCATCCCCAGCAGGAGGAGTTCGCCCCTCCCTTGAACTCCAGCCATCTCTCCGGGCCGTAGAGCCTCTCCCACTTCCCGTACTCCCACACCCCCTCCCTCACCAGCGGGGAGTGGGCGACCCAGCCGGCCATGATGCCCAGCACCCTCCACTGCGGCAGGAGGGGATTCCTCTCTATGTCCCTCCTCCACTCCCTCACCACCTCCGAGAGCTCCCCCTCCCTGGCCACCTCCACCCTCCCCTCCCCCTTCACCACCACGGCCTTCAGGTTCTTGGAACCCATCACCGCCCCCACCCCGAACCTCCCCAGCGTGGCCACCCTGTCCACGATGGCCATGGCAAATCTCACCATCCTTTCCCCCGCTCTCCCTATCACCGCCACCCCGGCCCCCGGGTGCTCCCTGAGGAGGAGATCCGTGCTCTCGTACGTGTCCCTTCCCCAGAGGTGGGAGGCGTCCAGGAGCTCGGCCCTCCCATCCTCCACGCTCAGGTAAACGGGGTGGTCCGCCCTTCCCACCAGCACCACGTGGTCGTACCCAGCCCTCTTCAGCTGCACCCCCAGCCTTCCCCCGCAGACGGCCCCATCCACGAAGTGCCCTCCCCCCCTGGAGAAGAGGGGGGACTTGGTGGTGGCCACCAGCTTGGTGGCTCCGGGCACCTCCGTCCCCACCAGCGGTCCCGCCCCCAGCACCAGCGGGTTCGCGGGGGAGAGGGGATCGGAAAGGGGTGTGGCCTCCCTCCTGTACAGCTTCAGGTTGATGCCCAGTCCCCCCAGGAACTTATCCACGAGCTCGGGAGGGAGGGGCTCCCTCTCGATTTCCCCCCGACTCAGATCCACCCTAAGGATCGAACCCGCATAACCGAAGTACCTCAACCTTCTATCCAGCCCCCAAAAGGTTATATAAGATTCCTTCCAGGGAAAAAGGTGGAAGAGGAACTCAGGAGGGCCGTGGACGAAGCCCTCCGGCTTCCGCTAGACCAGCTGAAGGATAACCTCCCCTCCCTGCTGAAAGGGATAAAGGAGTTTGGGGTCTCCAAGCTCATGGAGCTGGTTCCCGATCTGGTGCCCAAGCTGGCCCAGAGGCTCAGGGAGGTGGACGCCACCAGGTTCGTCAAGGAGAACCCCGAGCTCTCGGCCAGCTTCATGGACCTCCTGTGGGAGGGGATAAGCGTGATGGTGGAGAAGAACCCCGACGTGAGGGAGGCCCTGGAGAGGCTGGGGGACCTTTCGGTCAACCTCGAGGCGCTAGACAGCCCCATGAGAGGGCACCTCAGGATAAGCGGTGGAAGGATCTCCGGCGGCTCCGGGCTGTTGGAGAAGGCCGACCTGACCGTGAGGGGCTACACCCAGGCCATGATCGAGGTGCTCCTGGGGGACCTCGATCCCACCGAGGCCTACTTCAAGCAGCTCCTGAGGCCGGACGGCAGCATCCCCCTGGCCATGAGGGTTTCCTCGGCCATGATGGAGATCTCCCAGCTCCTCAGGCCCTAGCTCAATCCACCTTCTTCCCCATCCGCTTGTCCGCCAGCTTGCTGTAGTACTCCACGTTTCTCCCCGAACCGTCGTAACCCTCCTCCACCATGAGCTCCAGCTTCTCCCTGGTGAGGTCGAAGGGCCAGATCTGGCCCTTGTTGGGATCCAGGGGGGGGAAGTCGCTGGGGCGGAGGGGTTCGACGGAGGGATCGAAGAGGAAGTGGAACCTTCCCGTCTCCTGGATGGAGGGAAGCATGCCCGTTTCCTTGTTCAGGTCTCCCTCGCTCTCCAGCACCTCCAGGAACTCCTTGCTGGGCGGGGTCTCCAGGTAATGCCTCAGGTTGATGGGCTCGAGGGAGGGGGGAATGGCCCTAGCCAGGACGAAGGGGGGAAGGATCCCCTTGACGTGGGGGTAGAACTGACCGTGCTCCCACTGGAACTTCCTGATCTTGAAAAGGTTGGGGATCTTCTTCTCCGGACAGGCGTACTTGTGGATGGTGTTGTAGCCCCCCAGGAAGAGCTCGCTCATGCGCTTCACGAAGGTCTCCTGGGGAAGGGACAGGAGGGTGCGGAGGATGGGGGGAAGGGGAACGTATGAGAAGAGGTTGTATCTGAGGCCCAGCGCCGAGGTGTTCAGACCGTAGTAAACGTAGAGGAAAAACTCGCTGCTCATCAAGGCGTTCTGGGCTATGGTGCTGATGTAGGCCGAGACCCCGGCGATGTAGAGGGTGGCGTGGAGCCACTTGGAGAAGAGCTCGGTGCGCAGGTCCAGGATCACGTCCCTGACCCCCGCCCCCCAGTCGTAGGGATCCCAGTAGTACTTGGGAACATCCCTCACCTTCACCCCCGTCCTGAGGTGCCTCCTGTTGAGCCTGTCGTCCAGCTCCTGCCTGTTGGGGGCCCCCGTCCAGATCTCCATCCTGCCGAAGAAGCGCTTCTCGTCTTCCTCATCGAAGTACTGGGAGATCTCCTCCGAGGCCCCCAGCAGCCAGTTGTGAACGGGTATGCCGTCCTCGTTGTGGTAGCCCAAGATCCAGTAAACCTCTCTGGTGAAGTCGTCCACGTGCACGTACTCCACGGTGGCATACTTCCCGTACAGCATCTGACAGGTGGTCTTCCCCACATCCGCCTTGCACAGGTAGGCGGGGGGATGGCTCAGGTAGCAGAGGTTGTCCATATGATAAAGCTCGTGCGGGGGAGGGGGGTGCTTGAGGAGGCGGGAGCAGGTCTCCACCGCCTGCTCTATCCGGTAGGCCCACTCCACGAAGTTCTCGTACTTGAGCCTCTGCCATCTCTCCGGGTTCATTCCCAGGTGCCTGAAGATGTGCCTCCAAACGGGCATGGAGGTGAAGATCTCCACGCTCAGCGGGATCTTTCCGGGGAAGGGATTGATGGCGGTGAGTCTCTCCCAGATCTTGTCCATCCCCATCTGACGGATCCACTCCTCCCAGGCCGCCCTTTCCCTGGCGCTCCTCTCCTCCATCGTCTCCATTCCCCTCACCTCACACGAGCTCCGTCTTAGAAACCAGGAGGAGTGTGAACCTGGTGTAACCGTCCAGCCTCCTGCTGAACTCGAAGAGCCTCCCCCTGAATTCTATCTCCCGATCCATGGTGGCCCAGACCAGGTCCTCCTCCGTTTTTATCCTCTCGAAAACGGAGTACTTTCCCCTCATCCTTGCCGTGTAATCCTCCCCCTCTCTGGCCGGCCTGAAGTCCACCAGCCTCCCCTCCCTCCATTCCAGGAGCAGCTCCACCCTATCCTTCTCCTTGGCCTTCCTGAACGTGGCCTCGTCGATCGTCCCCGCCTGAAGGATGGCCCTTTCCAGTTCGGGAGAGAGCCTGGAAAGGGGGAGCTCCTC
>CAZDZG010000027.1:0-14815 GCA_964509845.1 Hadarchaeota archaeon (SeqCode)
GCCAAGATGATGGTGGAGGTGGCGAAGACCATGGACGAGGAGGTGAAGGACGGGACCACCACCGCGGTGGTGGTGGCGGGGGCCCTCCTCCACCAGGCCGAGAAGCTCCTGGATCAGGGCATCCATCCCATGGTGATCGTCACCGGCTACAGGATGGCCGCCGACAAGGCCAGGGAGATCCTGGAGGAGCTGGCCGAGCGGACCTCCATCGAGGACGACCAGACCCTCAAGCGGATAGCCATGACCTCCATGACGGGGAAGAAGGCGGAGGGGGCCAGGGAGAAGCTGGCCGAGCTGGCCGTCGAGGCCGTGCGCAAGATAGCGGACAAGGTGGATGGAAAGTACAGGGTGGACCTGGATTACGTGGGGATAGAGAAGAAGGCCGGGGGAAGCACGGAGGACTCCCAGATCGTGAGCGGCCTCATCCTGGACAAGGAGAGGGTACACCCCGGCATGCCCGAGGTGGTGAGGAACGCCAGGATCGCCCTCCTCGATCTCCCCCTGGAGATAAAGAAGACCGAGACGGATGCCGAGATAAGGGTCACCAGGCCCGAGCAGCTGCGCGCCTTCCTGGACCAGGAGGAGAAGATGCTGAAGGAGATGGTGGACAAGATAGCCTCGGTGGGGGCCAACGTGGTCTTTTGCCAGAAGGGCATAGACGACCTGGCCCAGCACTACCTGGCCAAGGCCGGGATCCTGGCCGCCAGGAGGGTGAAGAAGTCCGACATGGAGAAGCTAGCCAGGGCCACCGGAGGGAAGATCGTCACCAGCCTGGACGACCTCACCCCGGCCGAGCTGGGCAAGGCGGGGGTGGTGGAGGAGAGGAAGATCGGGGACAAGAAGTTCATCTTCGTCAGGGAGTGCGAGAACCCCAGGGCGGTGGGCATCCTGGTCAGGGGAGGTTCCGAGCACGTCACGGATGAGATAGAGAGGGGCCTGACGGATGCCCTGGGAGTGGTGGCGGCGGCGGTGGAGGACAGCAGGTACGTTTACGGAGGGGGGGCTCCCGAGATGGCGCTGGCCGTCAGGCTCAGGGACTACGCCGACACGGTGGGAGGAAGGGAGGCCCTGGCCATCAAGGCCTTCGCCGATGCCCTGGAGGTCATCCCGAAGACCCTGGCCGAGAACGCCGGGCTGGACAGCGTGGACATCCTGGTGGAGCTCAGGGCCAGGCACGGGAAGCCCGAGGGGAAGTACTACGGGGTGGACGTGTACAGCGGGAAGATCGAGGACATGAGGAAGCTGGGCGTGTGCGAGCCCCTAAGGGTGAAGGTCCAGGCCATCAAGTCCGCGGCCGAGGCCGCCATCATGATCCTCAGGATAGACGACGTCATCGCCGCGGCCAAGAAGTCCTTCCCCTCCCCGAAGGGGGAGAAGACCGGCGGAGAGGAGAAGGAAGAAACCAGCTCGGAGAGCGAGTAGCCTTCCCTCAGGGAAGGAAGACGGCTATGGCCACGGCCGCCCCGTGACGCTTCACCACGTGACCGGCCGAGACGGAGGTAACCTTGGTGGGCTCCAGCCCCCTGGCCTCCATCATGTACTTCACCATGGCCTCCGCCGTTTTCCCCGCCGTTCGCTCCGAAACCCCGATGTCGTGGTACTCGGAGATCATGCCGTGAGAGTTCTCGCTCATGGCCACCCCCAGGGCGGCCGCTATCTTCTGACCGGGGGTGGAGCTGCAGATCTTCGAGATCACCACCGGGGTGAGGGTTCCGGGGGGGAGGGAGGGGAGTTCGGACAGGACGCAGCCCTGGGGGAGGATACTGGAGACGGGAATGAGGTTAAGCTCACCCACCCCCGCCTTCCTCAGCGCGTTGTCAAGCGCCACCAGCTCGAAGGGCCCTTCGGCCGCCGCCGAAACCAGCGCGAACCTTTTCGGGGTGGTCCACATCCTACCACTCCCTGGGAGCTCCGGACAGCCTTTCCAGCAGCATCCCCTCTATCTTCATGGGGAAGCTCCTGGAGACCACCTTAAGGGCCTCCTCCAGTTTGCTCTCATGTTCCGCATAGATTTCAAACAATTTTTCTCCCCTATTAACTTTATGCCCCCGCTTCACGAAGAGCCTCACGCCGGCCCCCTTGTCCCGGGGGGCCCCGGCCGCGCAGGCTATGGCGGTGATCCGCTCGTTGTAGATGTGGGTCACGTATCCGTCGGAGGGGGCCTCCACCTCCACCCGCTTGTCCCCCACCGGCACCTCCTCGGGCTTCACCCTCGGGTCACCCCCCTGGGCCTCGATCATCTCCCTCATCTTCGCTTGAGCCTTCCCCGACCTCAGCAGCTCCCAGGCCACCTCCCTCCCCCTTCCCAGCGGGACCTTTCCCCCCATTTCCAGCATCATCCCCGCCAGCCCCACCGCCTTCTCCCTCAGGCTGTTGGGTCCTCCCCCCGCCAGCGCCTCCAGGGCCTCCCTGGCCTCCAGGGCCGGTCCCACCGCCCTACCCAGGGGCTGTCCGCCGTAAGTTAGGGCCACCTCCACCCTCACCCCCAGCCTCCTCCCCAGCTCCAGGAAGTCGTGGGCCAGGGAGCGGGCCTCCCCCTCCCCCACCAGCTTGGTGCCAGGACCCGTGGGGAGGTCTATGAGGACGTGCTCGGCCCCCTCCGCCAGCTTCTTGGCCATCACGCTGGCCAGCATCTGGCAGGGCGGATCCAGGCGCAGCACGCGTTCCGTCCTTATGAGGAGGTCATCGGCCGGCGCCAGGCCCACCGATCCCCCCCAGGCGATGATCCCCCCCACCCTCTCCACGATCTCCTTGATCTCCTCCAGGCCGAAGCTCACGTGGGCCAGCACCTCCATCACGTCCGCCGTCCCCGCCGCGCTGGTGATGGCCCTGCTGCTGGTCTTGGGAACCGTCAGGCCCCCCGCCACGGCTATGGGAACCGTGACCAGGGCGTACTTGTTCCCCGGCACCCCCCCTATGCTGTGAACGTCCACCACCGGTCCCCTCTCCAGCCTCAGTCTCTCCCCCGTCTCCAGCATGTGCAGGGTGAGGGAGACGATCTCCTCCATGGACATGCCCCTGGTGTACTCCGCCACCACGAAGGCCGAGAGCTCGGTCGGGGTGAGGTTGTTCTGGACGATGTCCCTCACGATCTCCCCTATCTCCTCCGGGCTCAGCCTCTTCCCCTCCATCTTCTTCCTGATGGCCTCCACCGAGGGGGGAGGGGGAAGGGGGGAGACCGTCACCCTCTCCCCCTCCTTCACCCCCATCCTCCTGGATACCTCCAGCAGGGTTCCCACCTCCCCCCTCCTCACCATCTCCCTGGTGAGGTTGGCCACCGCCACCACGGAGGAGGAGGGGAGGGAGAGCCTGACCCTGTCCCCCACGTAGATCCCCAGCTCCTCCGCATCCTCCTCGTGCAGGAGGACCAGGTTGTACCCCGACTCCATCTGGATGGGCCTGACGGAGAGGGTGAGCGCCATCTACTATTCCTTCCTCCTTTCCTCCCGTTATAAGCCTGCTCAGTAAACGATCACGCTCCTGACGCTGGGCAGGGCCCTCAGCTCCTCTATCACCTCCCCTGGCAGGGGGCGATCCGTCACCACGGTGAGCCTGGGAAGGGGAATGAGATGGGGGTCGTCCGCCACCATCTGCCTCACGCTCACCCTGAACCTGGCCAGCACCTCCGCCACCTCGTGCAGGATGCCTGGCTTGGTGGCATCCTCCGCCGTTATCTCCACCACCCCCAGCCCCAGGTGGTGGGCCACCCCGCGCAGGTAGGGCATGGGCTCCAGATGGGAGAAGAGGGGACGCAGCTTCTCGTCCCGCAGGAGGGTCCTGGCCGTCATCTCCACCGTCCGCCTATCCACCCCAGCCTCCTTGGCCACCTGGGTGGAGGGGATCCTCATGTCCCCGCACAGGATTTTCCCGTCCTCCCCCACCCTAAGCCCCCTGGAGAAGAGGACCCTGACCACCTTGAGCTGGCCCGGATAATCCCCGAAGACCCTGTTCAGGTGCTCCCACCACTCCGGCCTTTCCAGCCTCTCCGCCTGCTTCCGGGCCATCCTGGAGACGATCACCCTCATGACGGTCTCCGCCACCTCCGGCTCCAGCCCCAGCCTCCTGGCCATCTCCCTGGCCCTCCCCACCACCTCCTCCTCCCTCCTCTCGTCCCTCAGGGGCATCCCCCTCTCCTCCTTCAGCCTGGCTATCTCCCTGGCCAGTCCCATCCTCCTGGCCAGCAGGGAGATCAGCTGGCGATCTATCTCATCAATTTCCTCCCTCAGCTCCTCCAGTCCCCTAGACATTCCATCCTGGCCCCCACCGGGGAAGGTCGGGTGACCAGCACCCTTCCCCCCCTTTTCTCCCAGGCTTTCCTGATCCAGCGGGTGCGGGAGGGCTCGCAGACCGCCACCGTGGCCGGTCCCTTCCCCGTCAACCCCGCCGCCAGTGCCCCCAGGGACAGGGCCTCCAGGGCCACGGAGGGGTCGTGCCCCAGCACGCAGGCGTGGAGAAGACCGTTCACCGTCATGGCCCCCCAGAGGTTCCCCCTAAGGGCCTGCCGGTGCAGCTCCTCCACCATCCCCCTGAGGGGCAGCAGCTCCTCCCTCCTCACCTGCGAGGTGTACAGCTTCCCGGGAGGGAGGTGGATGACCACCTCCAGCCCGGGGTCCACCTCAAACCTCTTCAGGATCCTCCTCCTCAGGTTGTCCGTCAGCACCCCTCCCCCGAGGAGGGAGGCGGCCGCATCGTCCAGGGCGCCGGTCAGGGTCACCCCCTCCTCCAGGGAGGCCTGCACGGCCAGCTCCAGCACCTCCCCCGGCCTGGGCCTCTCCCCCAGGGCGGCGAAGGTGGCCAGCACGGCCGCGTTGCTGGCCGCGCTGCTGCTGGAGAGCCCCACCGCCACGGGAAGCTCGGAGGTGGTCCTCACCCTCCCCCCGTACTCCCCCTCCAGTCCCTTCTTCTCCAGAACCTTCCTCACGCACCTCTCCACCAGGGAGGGGCTCTCCCTCACCCCCCTCACCTCCCCCTTCACCCCCTTCCCCCCCTCCACCAGCTCCACCTCGGCCTCCACCCGTAGCTCCACCGCGAAGGCCCCCCCTTTCCCGCAGGAGAGGGCGTTGATCACGGTGGCGGAACCGCAGGCCGAGGCCCTTCCCCTCATCCCTCCCACCGGTCGGGAGGGAGCCCTCCCGCCAGGAGCAGGTGGTCCGCCAGCACCAGCGCCATCATGGCCTCCGCCACCGGGACGATCCTGGGGCAGAGGTTGGGATCGAACCTCCCCTTCAGCTCCAGCACCGTCTCCTCTCCCTTCTCCCAGTCCACCGTTCGCTGGGGCAGGGAGATGGAAGGGGTGGGCTTCACCGTGAGGCGGACCACGATGGGCGTCCCAACGCTTATCCCTCCCAGGATCCCCCCGCACCGGTTGGTCAGCAGGGTGATCCTCCCCTCCCTGAGGACGATGGCGTCGTTGGCCTCCGATCCCCTGAGCCTGGCGAAGCGCGTGCCCTCCCCTATCTCCACCGCCTTCACCCCCCCAATGGACATCATGGCATGGGCTATGGCAGCATCCAGCTTGTCGAAGACGGGGTCCCCTAGGCCTGGGGGAACTCCCAGGGCCCTCACCTCCACCACCCCTCCCGTGCTGTCCCCCCTGCTGGCCACCGAGAGCACCTCCTCCTCCATCCTCCTGGCCACCTCGGGATCCGCGCACCTCATGGGATTGCGCTCCGCGTACTCCCTTATCTCCCAGTCCTCCACCTCCCTCTCCACCCTCACCCCGGCGGCCTCGATCGTGTGCCCCAGGATCTCCACCCCCCGGAGGGAGAGGAGCTTCTTGGCCACCGCCCCCGCCGCCACCCTCCCCACCGTTTCCCTCCCCGAGGACCTCCCTCCCCCCCTCCAGTCCACGTGCCCGTACTTCAGCAGGTAGGGAAGGTCGGCGTGCCCAGGCCTGGGCTTGGTCCTGATCTCCAGGTAGGCGGAGGGATCGGCCCCCTCGTTCCTCACCAGCATGCAGAGGGGGGCGCCCGTGGTCTTCCCCTCGAAGAGACCGGAGAGGATCTCCACCCTGTCCCTCTCCTGCCTGGGGGAGGTCACGGGCCCCTGTCCCGGCCTCCTCCTGTCCAGCTCCCTCTGTATTTCCTCCTCCGTGAGGGGAAGGCCGGCCGGCACCCCCTCCACCACCACCCCCACGGCCGGTCCGTGGGACTCCCCGAACGTCATCACCCTGAACTTCCTTCCGAAGAGGCTTCCCACATCAACCCAAGGTAGGGCCACCTCTAAAACCTAGAGGTACTCCACCCTGGCCCCCAGCCTCCGCAGGTCCCTGACGAACTGGGGGTAGGAAACGGGGATGACCTCCGCCCCCTCCACCACGGTCATTCCCTCCGCCGCCAGCCCCGCCACCGCCAGGGCCATGGCCATCCGGTGGTCCCCGAAGGAGTTCACCCTCGCCCCCCTTAGCCTCCTGACCCCCCTTATCCTGAGCTCGTCCGGGAGCTCCCTGATCTCCGCCCCCATCTTCCTCAGCTCCGAGGAGAGGGCGTGCAGCCTGTCCGTTTCCTTCAGGCGGAGGTGGGGGATGTTGGTCAGGATCGTCCTCCCCTCCGCCACCGCCCCCAGCACGGCCAGCACGGGAACGAGGTCGGGGCAGTCACCGCAGTCCGCCTCTATTCCCTCCAGCCCCCCCGTTCTGCTCACGGTGAGGGTGTGGTTCCTGAACTCCACCTCCGCCCCGAACTCCTCCAGGAACCTCACGATGGCCCTGTCCCCCTGGGGGTCGGAGGGGTCCAGGTTGCTCACGCTCACCTCCGAGCCCGTCAGGACCCCGGCCCCGAGGATGAAGGAGGCGGAGGAGTAATCACCGGGGATGGAGAGGGAGAGGGGGCGGAAGAGCTGCTCCCCCGGAATCCTGAACTCGGTGAGCCCTGCCCCCCTCCTTATCCTGGCCCCCGCCCGCTCCAGCAGGGAAAGGGTGATCTCCACGTAGGGGCGGGAGCGCAGCCTCCCCGAGACGGTCAGCCTCACCTCCTCCCTGGCGTACGGGCAGGCGATGAGGAGGGCGGAGATGAACTGGGAGCTGACCTCCCCCGTGATCTCCGCCTCCCCCCCCTCGAGTCCTCCCCCCACCACCACGGGGGGCCTTCCCCCCTTTCCCTCGCACCTGGCCTCCGCCCCCAGCTCCCTGAGGGCCTCCACCAGCGGTCCCATGGGCCTCCTCCTCAGGGACTCGTCCCCCGTCAGCCTGAGGAGGACGGGGGAGAGGGAGGAGATGGCCGTCATGAGCCTGAGGGTGGTGCCCGAGTTCCTGGCGTCCAGGAGGCGGGAGCGCGGACGGAGCCTCCCCTCCGTTCCCTCCACCCTCCACTTCCCCCCGGTCACCGAGACCTCCGCCCCCAGCAGACGGCAGGCCTCGAGCGTGGCCTCCGTGTCGAGGCTCTGCAGCGGGTCCCTGAGCTCGCTGGTCCCCGAGGCCAGGAGGGCCAGGGAGGCCACCCGGTGCGTGTAGCTCTTGGAGGGGGGGGCCCTCACCTGCCCGCTGAGCCTGGAGGGTTTGACGAGGAGGGAGACCATCACCTCTCTTCCGGGGCCCCCCTAATAAGCTAGGGGCCGAAGATCCGCTCGTACTCCCTCAGGTACCTCCTCTGCTCCTCCGTGACGGGGGTGGGGACCTTTATCTTCACCCTTACCTGCAGGTCCCCCCTCTCCCCTCCCGGTCCCGGCAGGCCCTTCCCCTTGAGCCTGAAGACCTCACCCCCCTGCGTGCCTGGGGGAATGGTTAGGGAAACCCTCCCGCGGAGGGTGGGGACCTCCACCACCGTTCCCAGGGCCGCCTGGGGAAGGGTGAGGGGAAGCTCGTACAGGAGGTCGTTTCCCACCCTCTCGAAGAGGGGATGTTTCCGGATCCTCACCTTCAGGTAGAGGTCTCCTGGGGGTCCCCTTCCCACCCTCTCCCCCTCCCCCCTCACCCTCAGCACGGATCCCTCCTCCACGCCCGCCGGTATCCTGACCCTCACCTTTCTCCTCCTCCTGATCCTGCCTGAGCCCCTGCACTCCGTGCAGGGCTTCACCACCACCCTTCCAAGCCCCCCGCACTCCGGACAGGAGGTCCTGATGGCGGTGAAGAGGGTGCCCGTGCTGCGGCTGAACTCCCTCCACCCCGAGCCCCCGCACCCCGGGCAGGTCCTGAGGCCCTTGGGTGCGGCCCCCGATCCGGAGCAGGAGGGGCACTCCTCCCACCTCTCCACCTCCACCTCCCTCTCCCCCCCGAAGGCCACCTCCTCCAGCCCCACCTCCACCTCCCCCACCACATCCCTCCCCCTCTCCTTTCCGAAGAAGAGATCGAAGATGCGGTCCAGGTCGGAGAACCCGAAGTCCCTGAAGAGGCCGAAGTCGAAGTCCCTCAGCAGATCCTCCGTGCTGTAGCGCTGGGTGAAGCCCGCGTGCCCGTACCTGTCGTATTCCGCCCTCTTCTGGTCATCGGAAAGAACAGCGTAGGCCTCCGAGATCTCCTTGAACCGCTCCTCCGCCTCCGGGGACTTGTTCCTGTCCGGATGGTACTTCATGGCCAGCTCCCTGTAAGCTCTCTTGATCTCCTCCTTCGTGGCGTTCCTGCTCACTCCCAGGATCTCGTAGTAGTCCTTCATGCTGGCCCTTCACTTCTCTTCCCGGCCGGAGGAGCGGTAGATCCTGGAGGTGGCCTCCCCCAGCACCCGCTTCAGGTTCTCCATACGCTCCTTGATCTTCCCAACTTCCTTCCCCGCCAGGGCCTCCCTGAGCTCCTCCACCGCCTTCTCCACCTTCTTCCTTTCCTCCTCCGAGAACTTCTCCCCAAGCTCCTTCAGGGTGCGCTCGGCGGTGTAGGCGAGGGAGTCCGCCTCGTTCCTGAGCTCCGCCTCCTCCCTCCTCCTCCTGTCCTGCTCCGCGAACTGCTCCGCCTCCCTGATCATCCTCTCTATTTCCTCCTTGGAGAGCTTCATGGGGGCGGTGATCCTTATGGCCTGCTCCTTTCCCGTGGCCAGGTCCCTGGCCGTCACCTTCAGGATGCCGTTGGCGTCTATGTCGAAGGTCACCTCTATCTGGGGCACCCCCCTGGGGGCGGGGGGAATCCCCACCAGATCGAAGCGCCCGAGGGAGACGTTGTCGGAGGCCATGGGCCTCTCCCCCTGCAGCACGTGGATGGTCACCACCGTCTGGAAGTCGGAGGCCGTGGTGAAGATCTGGCTCCTCCTGGTGGGGATGGTGGTGTTCCTGGGGATGATGGGGGTGAAGATGCCCCCGAGGGTCTCGATGCCCAGGGTGAGGGGGGTGACGTCCAGCAGGAGGATGTCCTTCAGCTCCCCCGCTATCACCCCGGCCTGGATGGCCGCCCCCATGGCCACGCACTCCATGGGATCCACCCCCCTCTCCACCCGCTTGCCCATGACCTCCTCCACGAACCTCTGGACGATGGGCATGCGGGTGGGGCCCCCCACCAGGATCACCCTGTCTATCTCCTCGGGGGTCAGCTTGGCGTCCTTCAGCGCCTGCTCCATGCACGGCCTGCACCTCTCCACGATGGGCCTCACCAGCTCCTCCAGCTTGGCCCTGGTGAGCTGCATCTGCAGGTGCCTGGGCCCCTTGACGTCGGAGTAGATGAAGGGGAGGTTGATCTCCGTCACCGGGGTGGTGGAGAGCTCTATCTTGGCCTTCTCCGCCGCCTCCCTCAGCCTCATCATGGCCGTCCTGTCTCCCCTTAGGTCCACCCCTTCCTTCTTCCTGAACTCCTCGCAGAGGTAGTTCACCAGGGCCTCGTCCATGTCCGTCCCCCCCAGCTGCGTGTCCCCGCTCGTGCTTTTCACCTCGAAGACCCCTCCCCCGAACTCCAGGACGGTCACGTCCAGGGTCCCCCCTCCCAGGTCGAAGACGAGAATCCTCTGTTCCTTCTCCGCCTTGTCCAGACCGTAGGCCAGGGCGGCGGCCGTGGGCTCGTTGATGATCCTTACCACCTCCAGCCCGGCTATGGTTCCCGCGTCCTTGGTGGCCTGCCTCTGGTTGTCGTTGAAGTAGGCGGGAACGGTGATCACGGCCTTCTTCACCTCCTGCCCCAGGAAGGCCTCCGCATCCCTCTTGATCTTCTGCAGGAGGAAGGCGGAGAGCTGCTGGGGGGTGAACTCCCTGTCCCCCAGCCTGTACCTGTAGTCGGTTCCCATCTTTCGCTTGAATCCCGTCACCGTACGCTCGGGGTTGAGGGCGGCCTGCCTCCTGGCGGGCTCCCCCACCAGCAGCTGCCCGTCGGGGGTGAGGGCCACGTAGGAGGGGAACATCTTGCCGTAGGGGGTGAGGCCCTCCGCGCTCGGGATCATGACGGGCCTTCCCCCCTGCAGGACGGCGGCGGCGGAGTTGGAGGTTCCCAGGTCTATCCCTATGATCTTCTCCGGCATCCCCTCACCCCCTGGGTGGTCCCGCCACCTTGACCCTGGCGGCCCTTAGCAACCTGGACCTGAACCTGTACCCCTTCTGCACCTCCTCCACCACCGTCCCCTCCTCCGCCCCGGGGCTCTCCACCCTCTCCACCGCCTCGTGCAGGAAGGGATCGAACCTCTTCCCCACCGCCTGCAGGGGCTCCAGCCCCTCCTCCTCCAGCGTCCTGAGGAGCTGCCTGTAGATCATCCCTATTCCCTCCGCCAGGGGCCCCTCCCCCGCGCTCCGCAGGGCCCTCTCGAAGTTGTCCAGCACCTCCAGGAGCCTCAGCACCAGCCTGGCCGAGGCGGCCTCCGAGGCCTCCTCCCTCTCCCTTTCCATCCTCCGCAGCAGGTTCTCCAGCTCCGCCTGCGCCCATCTCAGCCTGGAGAGGAGCTCCTCCGCCCTTCCCTCCAGCTCCCCCACCAGGGAGCTGACCCTCCCCCAGTTCCCGCAGTACCTGCAGGCCACCGGCAGTCTCCCCTCTGCCTTTGAGGCCTCCATAATCATCCTAAGGTTCTTCCCAGTTTCCCCCTCTAAAATTTTACTCTCCCTAGACCAGCAGGCCCGAAAGCCTGAAGACCAGCGCCGAGGCCACCGCGAAGGGAAGGAGGAAGCTGAGCCCCTTCGAGACCTTCCCGTACCTCACTATTCCCACCGCCAGCGAGCAGAGGGAGGCCTGGATGAGGGTGTATCCCAGCGCGATGAGGTCCATGCCCTCGGGCATCCCCATTCCCCCCTTGGCCCCGATGGAGACGCTAAGGCCAAGGATGAAGGGGGAGGCGAAGAGGGAGACCGCCACCAGGAAGAGGACCTGCTGCGTGGTGGCCGCCTTCCTCTCCCTCTGAAGGGCGTGGACCTCCGAGATGTCCCTGGCCACCGCCTGCAGGACGTCCGCCAGGGCCACCCCCTTCTCCATCCCCTCGATGAGGAGGCCGAAGGCCCGCTCGCAGAGGGGGGAGCCGGAGCGGAGGGAAAGGGCCCAGAGGGCCTCCACCATCGGCCTCCCCCTCCTGACCTCCGCCAGGGCCCTCTCGAACTCGGCGGAGAGGGTCCCGTATCCGGATCTGGCCACCTCCTCCATGGCCGCATCCAGGCTGAGCCCCGCCCTGAGGGTGCTGGCCATCTGCCTGAGGGCATCCGGCAGCTCCCTCTCCAGCCTCGCCGCCCTCCGCTGGGTGAGGTAGGAGGGGACCGCCAGGATCCCTACCAGGAAGATCCCCACCACCGTCAGGGGGAGGAGGAGGGGGAGAAGGGAGGGAAGGAATAAGAGAGAGAGGAGGGAGACCAGGACCCCCCCTCCCAGCGAGAGGAGGAAGCAAAGGCCGGCGTACTCCTCCGCGCTGAGGAGGATGCCGGTGGTCAGCAGCCTCCGGTCCAGCCCCTCCAGCATCCTCGCGGGCAAGAGGCGCCTGGCGAACCCCGCCCCCCTCTCCACCAGCCCCATCTCACAACCTCGGCTCGAACCTTTTGACCAGGAAGAGGAAGATCACCAGCAGGAAGGGGAGGAGGAGGAAGAAGAGGACGGCCGCATCCGCCGTGCTCAGGGTCGCCCCCCCCATCCCGGAGCTCACGGTGGTGGTGATGAGGAGGAGGGCCGGGACCACGGAGGAGGCGAACATGTAGATGAGGGTGAGCAGGTTGAGGGACTGGGTGTAGTCCCTGAGCTTCATGCGCATCTCGAAGGAGGTCTCATCGGCCAAGGAGTTGAGGAGGTCCGAAAGGTCCCCCCCCACCCTGAGCGTCCTCAGGACCTGCCTGATGAAGCGCCTGAGGGGCTCCGACTCCACCCGCTGGGCGAGGGAGGTCAGGGCCTCCTCCATGCTCATCCCCCCGCTCATGTCCCTCACCACCCTCCCGAACTCCTCCGAGAGGGCCCCGTAGCCAGCCCTGCTGATGGAGGTCACGCTCTCGGGCAGCCCCACCCCGGAGGAGAGATGGGTGGCCATGTGCCTGAGGGCGTAGGGGAGCTCCCTGTTGATCTGCATGGCCCTGGCCTTTGCCCTGCTCCTGGGATAGACCCTCCCCAGCATGAGGGAGAAGAGGAAGGAGGAGGGGGCCGCCACCAGGGCCAGGAGGGGGGAGGAGAAGAGTAGGAGGGAGAGGAGGAGGGAAAGGAGGAGGACGAGGAGGCCGATCCCGAGGACCATGGAGACGTACCGCTCGGGGGAAAGGACAAGGTTGGCCCTGTACAGGTCCCGGTCTATTCCCCTGAAGAAGCCCATGAGCCTCTCGGCAGGACGCCTGAGGGGGAGGTAGAAGGTCTGGGAGAGGCGCTCGGAGAGGGGCTTCCTCAGCTCCTCCCTCCTCATCTCCATCACCTTCCTCTCCCTTTCCTCCCTCCTCTCCTCCACCACCCTCAGCTCGGCCTCCTTGAGCTCCCTGAGCCTCCTCGTCATCTCGTCCTCGGAGGGTCTGGGCCTGAGCCTCCCCACCCTCCCCCCAGCCCTCGCCACCCCCTCCCCCACCCGGGAGAAGAAGCGGAGGATCCTGCTCCTCACCTCATCCCCCCTTCACCTGCTTGAGGAGGCCCTCGGGATCCTGGTAGTACTGCTGGATGACCTTCCCCACCTCGAAGACGTTCCTTATTCCCCTCTCCCTCATCCACTCCAGCACCGCCGCCCTCCGCTTGAGCTCGGCCTCTATCTCCTGCCCGCTCCTCCCGCTCAGCTCCGAGAGCACCTGCTTGAACTTGAGGGGGACGCCCGTGGGCTCCACCCTGTCCGTCCTGGGGTTCCAGCGGTAGATCCTGCTAAGCTGGGGCCTCCCGCCCTCGAGCCCCGTCACCTCCGCTATCTCCACGATCCTGCGGATGTGTCCCTTCTGCCTGTGATAGATACGCTGGAGCATCACCACCACGTCGAGGGCGGGTATCATGATGGGGGGAACGCTCATGGGGGGTTCGGTGAGGCGGGTGATGGTCTCGGCCGCGCTGTTGGCGTGCAGGGTCCCCATGCAGTTGGAGACCAGCAGCCCGTTGGCCTCGTAGTTGTGATCCTCCTCCACGGTCAGATCGTAAACGTACCTCTCCCCCACCTCCACCTCCTCCACCCTCAGCACCTCGTCCCAGTAAACATCCGCCTGCGAGAGGAGGAGGAGCTTCCCCGCCCTGAGGGCGGCCTCCTCCTTTCCCAGGGCCCTGGCCCTCTCCCAGAGCACCTCCGCCAGGGCGCCCAGCGCCTCCCTACCCACTCTCCTGATCCTCCCCTTCTCCAGGTGCCTGAGCAGGCTCTCGCTCACCTGAACACCCTTACCCCTCGCCAGTCTGGCGAGTTCGGCTATGGAGAGCCCCAGTCCCTCCCGCAGGTCCTTCAGCACCTTGGGTGCGGGTATCTTGTCCAGCTGGATTCCGCGAGTCTTCTGCCTCGATAGGATTCTCTTCAGGGCCTCCCTCTTCCTGGAGTGCCGCAGGGGGATGACCTCCGCGAACCTCCTCAGGTTCTCCACCCCCCTGAGTATCACCCTGCAGAGTTCTGTCCTGCCGGATCCGCGATGGGGATGGGTCTTCACCACCGGTAGCATCCCGAGTCTCTGAAGGGCATAACCCACCTCGAAGGCAGCCCCCTTGCTCTTGGTCACGAAGATCACCGCCGGTTGCTTCGGGTCCACCGAGGCGTCGGCATCGAAAAGCCCCGCCAGGAAGTGCGCGAGGTTCTCGTCATCCGAACCCAGCACCAGGGGGGGAAGCCTCCAGCCGTCGGACTTCTCACCCCTCGGCAGGTTGAACATGTCGACCAGCATCTCCGAGAGGATTTTCGACCCCACCCTCAGCAGATACCACCCCCCATGGACCTGGGGTCTGAACTCGGCGGTGGGGAGGTAGGACCTCAGGGCCTCCAAGAAGCCGTCCAGATAGCCCCGGTCGTCGAAGGTGGCGGAGAGGTATCCCTCGGACTCCACGCATCCGTTTCCCAGCAGGACCCCGAGCAGATAGGAGAGTTTTGGTTCAAGCTCGGGGGGGAGGCGGACGGGATGGGAATTTTGGGAAACCAGGAACTCGGCCTGGAGCAGGTGCTCCCCCCCGTCGTTGGGGACCCTCCTGTACCTCCGGCCCAGAAGCTCCACCTCCCCGAGGGGATCCGGAATAAGGAGGGACTCGCTGAGCCCCCTGAGGGCCTCCCTGGGAAGCTCCCTCCTTCCCTTCACGGCTGGAGGTTTCATCATGCACGCCACCCTGTCCCCCCTGACCAGCTCACCGGCCTCCTTCCTCCTGACCTCCCCCTCCTCATCCAGCACGAAAAGGGGATGGTGATGCGTAAGGTAGATCTCGTGGCCCGCCCTCGTCACCAGCCTCACCAGCTTCTCCCCCTCCCTCACCCTCCTCCTCCAGACCCTGCTTACCCTGTGGACGGAGGACCTCAGATCGGGCCCCACGCTCACCACCTCGAAAACATCCTCCGGCGGAAGGTCGATGTACTCGAGATCCTTGTAG
>CAZDZG010000028.1:0-3251 GCA_964509845.1 Hadarchaeota archaeon (SeqCode)
AGGGCGCAGACCCTCCAGGTGTAGGAGCCGGAGCCCAGGGAGAGGGTGTACTGGTTCTCGGTGACCTGGGAGTTCTCGTGGAGGAGGGAGCCGTTTGAGAAGATCTGGATCCAGTACCGGGAGACCCCGGAGCCCCCGTCCGAGGCCGAGTACCACCCGAAGGTTACCGTGTCCTCCTGCACGTAGGAGCCGTTCTCCGGGTAGAGGAGCTGAACCCGGGAGGGGGCCACGTTGTCCACCCTGAACCACTGGGTCTGGCAGTTCTCCCCCAGGTTCCCCGCGTTGTCCTTCGCGCACACCTTCCAGTAAAAGACCTTCCCCTCCAGCCCCAGCGCCTCCAGAAGCTCCGGGGCCGTCCAGGAGTTCTCCCGGATCCAGGGTGACTCGTAAACGGTGTAGAGGTCCGGGTCGAAGGTCGAGCTCTCGCACACCCAGACCTTGTACAGAACGGGCAGGGAGTTCTCCTCCACGGCCTGCCAGCTGAGGGTGGGGGTGATGGGGGCCCAGGCGCCGCCGACGGGAGACTGCGGGACGGGAACGGACGGACGAACGGTGTCCACCCTGAAGCTCCAGATCTGGCTCCAGGTGGGGCTCAGGTTGCCGGCGTTGTCCCTGGCTTTCACCCTCCAGTAGTAGACCCCATCGGGAAGGGCGTTCTCGGCCGGTAACTCGAAGCAATTCTCGGAGACCCAGCCGAAGCTGAACAGGTAGGGCTCGCTCAGGGTGGGCTCATCGTCTATCTGGATCCAGTAGGTCACGGGAAGGGAGTTCTCTGGAACGGAGTACCAGCGGAGGGTCGGGGTGTTATCGTTTATGTTCTCCCCGCTGGCCGGCCAGAGGAGGACCGGGGGCGCCGGCCTGACGGTGTCCACCCTGAAGGTCCAGACCTCCGACCAGGGGCCGTTCTCGCCTCCCCTGAACTGCCTCACCCTCCAGTACCACAGGTTGTCCGGAAGGGCGGTCGCAGGGGTGTAGGAGGTGGAGGTGACCGTCACCGAGATCTCGGGGGAGCCGAAGTCGGGATCCTCGTCGACCTGGAGCTCGAAGTTGTCGGCGGGCTGGAGGTTCTCCCAGGCGAGAGTAGGGGTGGGGTTATTGGTATTCTCCCCCGGAAGGGGGAAGAGGAGACGGGGGGAAGGAACGGGGGCCTGGAGGACGGAGCTCCAGGAGTCGCACGCGAACCAAGCCGAAGGGAGGGAGGAAGTCCCTGCCCACCATCCCTCCGCCTCCCTCCAGAGGGAAGGAAAGACCGCCAGGGTCACCGCCCAGCCCTCACCCTCCCTCCAGGAGGCAGGAGCCCGGGTAAAGGAGGAGAGGGTCTCCACCTGCTGCCAGGAGGCCGGGGAGGGGAGGACCACCGTGTACTGCTGGAGGGGGAACCAGAAGGAGGGGAGGGAGGGGAGGGAGACGAACCAGTCTTCCAGCCCTCCCCAGCCGGTGGGGACGGTTCCCAGGTAAGCCGTCCAGCCGTCCAGCCACACCCACACGTGGGGGGCCACCACCGTTCCCTCCCATCCCTCCAGGAGGGACCAGCGGGCGGGCGGGACCCCTTCCACCTGCCAGGACTCCAGTTCCTTCCAGAGGCGAACGGTGAAGGTGAAGTTCTCCGACCACTCGCCCACCCATCCCGCCCCGTCCAGCGCCCTCACCCTCCACAGGTAGGTACCGCTCTCCAGGGAGTTCTCCAGCGTGTGCACGTTCTCCTCCGTGAGGAGGTGGTAGAGGGGAGGATCGGAGTCATCGTTGTCCAGCCAGAGCTCGTAGGTCACCCCCGAAACATCCTCCACCCCGCTCCAGGCCAGGGTGGGGGTGGGGGTCTGGACGACGGCCCCGTTCTCCGGAAGGGAGGGGAGGGGGGTGGCGGGTGGAGCGTTATCGTATCCCGCCTCCGCCTCCTTCTCCGAGGGGGCCTTGTAGTTCCCCCTATCGTCCCAGACCCCCGAGGAGAACTGGTAGTGGCCCTGCTGGGGGAAGGCGAAAAGGAAGGTGTAGGGAGGGGAGGAGAGATTATCGCAGAGGACCCAGGGGCCCCAGGTGGAGTTGTCGGGGGAGTACCGGTACCAGAGCTCCACGTTCTCCACGGTCCCGTCGTTGTCCCGGGCCTCCACCTCGAGGGTGAGGGGGGAGGAGGTCTGCCAGTAGGGGAAGACCACGGTGGAGATCCTGGAGGAGGGGGGAACCCTCAGGTGGAAGTAAAAGACCTCGGAGGAGTTCTCGTTCCCCGCCCCGTCCACGGCCGTGACCCTCCAGTAGTAGGGGGAGAAGTTCTCCACCAGCTTGTTTTCGGGAAGGTGGGAGTTCTCTCCTATTCCCTCCTTCCGGTAGAGGGGGGAGGAGAGGTCCGGATCGTTGTCTATCTCCAGTCGGTAGCTGACCCCGCTGGAATCCCAGACGCCTGACCAGGAGAAGAGGGGCTGGTCCACCCGCAAGTTCTCCCCGTTCTCGGGAAAGAGGAGGGAGGGGGCGGGGGGAGGAACCGTATCCACCGTGAAGCTGCGGGTCTCCGACCAGGGGGAGGTGAGGGCCCCGTCCTTGGCCCTGACCTTCCAGTACCAGGTACCGTCGGACAGTCCAGGCTCCGGCACGGTGTACTCGCTGGAGAGGGGGAAGACGTTGACCTCGGGGGAGGAGAAGTTGGAGTCGTTGTCCACCAGCAGCTGGTAGGAGGTGGCCCCCTCCACGTCCGACCAGTCCAGGGTGGGGGTGTTGTCCCGAATGAAGGAGGATGGAGCAGGATAGAGCAGCCGGGGGGCTCCCAGCGTCCTGACAACACCTTCCCAGCTCTCCAGGGAGTACCATCCCGCGCTTCCCTCCCCTCCCACCTCCCAGCTCTCCAGGGAGTACCATTCCTGTGAGAGGGCGGGGGAAAGGGAGGAGAGAAGGAGGAAAAGGCTGAGGAGGAGGGAAAGAAGGGGTTCCCTTCCCCGGCTGAGGGAGGAACCTCTTCCCTTCGGGCCTTCACAGGGGACGGTGCGCACCTCCACCCGCCAATAGAACCTCTCTCCCCCCTCCCCCTCGCCGGTTACTCAGGGCGGTTTTGTTCCGATTTAAATCGAAACATTAAAAAAAGGCCTCCCGGAGGGCCTATGGGAAACCCGCATGAGGTTCTGCAAGCTCCGGGGGTCTCGGGAAGGTACGAAAAGCCGGAGAGGCCGGAGAGCTGGCACCAGGGGGGGATCTGCTGGGCGCGTACTTTCTCAAGCGGTGTGCTCATCAGCGCTGGGCGGCGTTTGGGGAAGGCTTAGAATCAA
>CAZDZG010000028.1:3351-14787 GCA_964509845.1 Hadarchaeota archaeon (SeqCode)
AGCAAAGCATATAAGCATTGAACTTCTATACATCTAACGATGAGGAGAACGACGGTGCTGCTGGAAGAGGAGCTTTACCGGAAGCTCGTGCAGGAAGCCCTGGAAAGGTACGGGAGCACCAAGAAGCTTTCCCTCCTCATCAACCAGAAGCTCAAGGGGGAAGGGCAGGCGCCGCGGCCCTCGAAGAGGATTACCGTCAGGCTGGGAAGGGAGCTGGAACCGGAGAAGATAGAGAAGCTCATCGAGAAGGGCTGGAGGGAAGCGATAGGGTGGAAGAGGCCGTAGTGGACACCAATGTCCTGGTTTACGACCTGATCGAAGACTCCGTCTTCCACGAGAAGGCGGCCGCCCTCCTCGACGGTCTTAAGAGGCCCCTCCTTCCCTCCGTGGTCCTGGAGGAGTTTCTCCTCGTCCTGGAGCAGCTGAAGCTGGATCGGGAGCTGATCGGGAGGAAGCTGGAGGAACTCCTGAGCTTGGGGACGGTGGTGCCACTGGAAAGGGAGGAGTTCAGGGATTCCCTGGGCATGGTGCGGGAGGAGGGGCTCTCCTTCCGGAAGTTCAATGACAAGCTCATCCTCTCGGTGGCGAGGAGGAGGAAGGTGCCCGTGCTCACCTTCGATGCCGAGCTGCGGAGGGAGGGAGCCAGGCACGGGGTGAAGGTCCTCCCGGAGGGCTGATCTCCTTTCGATCTTAATCGAAACATGAAAAACCCCGGAAGGGAAAGGGGAAGGGATGAGGAAGATAGACCGGGCGATGAGGGAGATCCTCCACCAGTACCACGAGAGGGGGAGGAGGTTCTTCAACCAGAAGGAGCTGGCCAGGACCTGCGGCCTTTCCCTGGGAACGGTGAACCCGCTGGTGAGCAAGTTCGAGCTCATGGGGATGGTGGAGCGAAGACCGCTGGGCTTCAGGCTGGTGGACCCAAAGAGGATGCTCCTCTACTGGGCGGCCACCAGGGAGATCGCCGGAGACGTGGTCTACACCACCTTCTCCGCCGATCCCCTCCCCAGGGTGGAGGAGAGGCTTTCCTCCCTGGGCCTCCTCACCGCCCACGCTGGGTACCGGAGGCTCTTCGGCTCCGTCCCGGTGGATTACTCCGCGGTCTTCGTCTACGCCTATCCCGAGGAGGTGAGGAGGGTGTACGGGCCCCGCAGGAAGAAGCCCAACCTCTTCGTCCTCACCCCCGACGAGCACCTGATGAGACTGGGAAGGGAGGGGGCCGTCCCACCCGTCCAGCTCTACGTGGACCTCTGGCAGCTGGGCTCCCTGGCGGGGAGGCTGCTGGAGGAGCTGGAGCGGAGGCTGGGGGAGGCCCCCGTCAGGGCGGTGGAGGAGGTGGCGAGGAAGAGGGACCTCAGCCCTTCCGGCGCCTGACCCCCTTCCGCCTGGTCTTCCTCCGCCGCAGGGAGGAGAGGAGCTGCCCCGCCAGCTTCAGGTAGCCCACGGCGGCGGGGGAGCGGGGGGCCCAGAGGACCACGGGGGTTCCCCTGGTGATGCTCTCCGGCACCGCCTCATCCTCCGGGATCTCCGCCAGGGCGGGCCAGCCCAGGGTCCTCCTTATCTCCGTGGTGGGGATCTCCCACCTCTTCCCGGTCACCCTGGTAAGCACGCACCCCATCACCGGGACCTTCAGGCGCTCCGCCATCCTGAGGGTCTGGAGGGTCCCCGCTATGGCCGGAACCTGGGGCTGGCAGCAGACCAGGATGGAGTCGCAGACCCTCATGGCGGCCGTAACCTCCGGGGCGAAGCCTGGGGCGGTGTCCAGGAGGATCACCTCATACTTCTTCCTCAGGTTTTCCACCAGGGGGGAGAAGTCCACCGCCGTCACCTCATCGGTGTAGGCCACGGAGCCGGGCAGGAGGTGGAGGCCGTACGGGGTCTTGATGATGGCCTCCTCAGGCTTGACCCTCCCGTATACCAGATCCTGCACCACCACGGGCGGATCCACCACCCCCAGGTAGAGCCCCAGGTTGGAGGCGGTCATGTTCGTCTCCATGATCAGAACCTTTCCCTTCTTCCGCTGGGCCATGGCCGCCCCCAGGTTGGAGACCGTGGTGGTCTTTCCCACCCCTCCCTTGGCCGAGAAGACCCCGAGCACGAAGCCCCTCCTCTTCCGGACCGTCCTCTCACCCCCGCGGATGGGTGCGGTCCCTCGGGGACCGGCCCCGCCTGTGACCACACCCCGTGCGCCTAACCCCCATTTCCATCGGTAGTTGGTGGAACCTCCTTTAAAGCATGCCCCTACTTGACGGAGAGGAGGAGGTTGAGGACCCTGGAGGATACCCTCTCCAGCACCCTCAGCTTGGTGTTGATCCTGGACAGTTCCTTCCTGTACTTGGTGTCAAGCCTCTTCAGTTCCCTCCTCTGTTCCTCCCTCAGGTCCTCCAGCGCCTCCTTCCTGGAGGAGAGCTTTTCGTGGTACTCCCTGATCTCCTGGGCGAGGCGCTTCAGGGTCTCCAGGTCCCCCGTGAGCTTGGCCAGCTCCGCCTTGGTAACCGCCTGCTTCACCGCCACGTCCATCTGGCTCACCGTCTTCTCCAAAGGCCTCACCGTCTCCTCCAGCGTGCCCAGCCGGAGGGCGAGGTTGGTAACGTCCTTGAAGCCCCTCTGGAACTCCAGGAAGGCCGCCATCACCTTGTCCGCCATGACCTCCACCTGATCCCTTACCTGCTGGATCCTCATCATGTTCTTCCTGGCCTCATCCGTCATCCCCAGGATGGCCTCCATCCCCTTGAACTGGGCGACGGTGGAGCGAAACTCCTTCATCTCGTTCATCAGGCTCTTGATCATCTCCTCCAGGGCCGACATCTTGGTCTTGATCCCCTCTATCTCCGCGTCCCTCCTCAGGATGGCCGCCCTGAACTCCTCCGGCCTTATTCCCTCTATGGCCATCAGTGCCTTCTCCGCCTTGGCCTTCAGCTCGGCGTTGTCCCTGGCCTGGGTGAGGACCATGGAGCGGATCTCCCCTATCTTCTCGCTCAGGGTGGTGAACCTGGCGTCGTAAACCTCCCTCAGGCTGGTGAGGGCGGTGAGCTGGGCCTCCAGCTGGTCCAGCCTCATCCCCAGGGGCTGGACCTTCTCCCCCTTCTCCGCCTGGGCGGATGCCGGTGGATCTTCCTTCCTCTCTTCCTTCTTCCTGAGCTTCATCCCTCACCCCTTCTTCTTGGAGCCACCGTTTTTGCCCCCATTCTTCTTTGTCTTTTCCTCCCCTTTAGTTTTCCCTCCCTCCTCCAGCTTCTCCCCCCTGGCCTCCGGATGCACCATCTCTTCCTCCTTCAGGGGCTTCTCCGCCTCCCCGTGCTTCACCTCCTTCTTGGTCCCCAGCAGCTCCTTGTAGGCCTCCACGATCTCAGGCGGCCTCTTCATCATGGCCAGCTGCCTCTCCCTCTCCCTCAGGGCCGCCAGCTGCGCCCTCCTTATCTCCTCCTCCGGAACCAGCTCTATCACCCTCTTTATCCCCTTCAGCTTGTGCTTGGCGCAGAGCTCGTCCACCCTGGGCTCCAGGGAGTCCAGGTAGGCGTTGACCATGTCGAAGGAGGCCTCCTCCAGCTTGCGCTGGGCCAGGCCAAGCTCGATGCGCAGGTCGAAGACGTCCACGCCCTTCTCCTCCAGCTTCTTCAGCTTGAACTTGATGTTCTCTATCCTGTCGTCGGCGGCGTAGTACCTGTCCAGCTCCTCGGGCGAAAGCCTGAAGGGAGAGTGCAGGATGGGCCTGAAGTTGACGTAGTACGGCCTGCCCCGGTTGTAGTCCGGGTTCACCACCATACCGAACCCGATGGGGGCCCTGGAGACCGACCGCACGTGCTCCTCCCCGTACTTGAGCGCTATGCGCCGGAGCTCGTCCTCCTCCCTGGTCCAGAACTGGATCTGGGTGCGGCAGTTGGTCTTGATGGTCTCGGAGAAGTCGGCGATGGTCTGGGAGACCAGCATCACCCCTATGCCCCACTTCCTGAACTCCCTCACCGCCCTCTCCAGCTGGAGCTCTCCCGCCCCGCTTCCCCCGTACTTCGGGAGCAGCCTGTGCACTTCGTCGAAGATCAGGAGCACCTTGAGCTCCGGGTGCTCCCTGGGCTGGGACTCGAAGATGGACTGGATCACGTTGGTGACGAAGACGTCCATGTCCCCCGGCTTCAGCCTCTCTATCACGAACACCGTGATCTTGCCCCTGGCCTCCTCGCCCAGAAGCTCCTTCATGTCGATCTTCTGCCTGGGGTTGGTGATCAGCTTCACCACCCCTGGGAAGCTCCTGGCGTCGGCCTCCGTGAGGCCGAACCTCGGATAGTGGGAGAGCATCCTCTCGTCCGTGCACTTGCGCAGGAAGCCCGTCCACTGGGCGGTGGGGTCGAAGACGATCACGTTCTTCCCCTGCTTCAGCGCCTCCTCCGCTATCACCATGGAGGAGATGGTCTTGCCCCCTCCCGTGGCCCCTGCCGTGATGACGTGCATCCTGAGGTCGTTGAGCTTCAGGTAGGCGTCCCGCTTGGCCTCCGCCAGCGTCCCTATCTTGATGGCATCGGGGCCTGGCTGCGGGAGCTCGTTGAGGAAGAGGGTGGCCTCGAACCTGCGTTTGGCCATCCTCCTCCTCTTCACATACCTGTAGGAGAACCTACCCGCCACCCCCATCCCCACCAGGCTCAGCAGGAGGAGGGCCATCATCCAGAGGGGCAGGCCCAGCACCCTCAGCTCCCTCGGGGGCTTCCTCACCTGCACGAAAGTCTGGTCCGGGGTCAGGTCGAACTCCCTCCCGGCCCAGAGGTAGGTTCCCGCCGTCCTGATCAGGTAGTCCCCCTCCGGGAGGTTCTCGGGCACCCTGAGCTCGAAGGTGTGGAGCCTGGTCTCCCCGGCCTCCAGGGTCAGGTTCTCCGCCGCCTCCGCCACCACCTCACCGGCGGCGGTGACCAGCTGGACGGAGACCAGGGAGGAGATGGTGGAGTTGCCCAGGTTCTTCACCCTCACCCCCACCCTCATCACCTTCCCGGGGGCGATGCTCGGGGGAACCATCTTGAGCTCCACCCTGAGGTACTTCCTCACCTCCACCGTGTCCGTGGCGCTCACCGAGATCACGTCCCCGTTGAGCCTGTAATCGGCCCTGGCCTTCACCAGGTAGTACCCCTCCTCCGCCGTGTCGGGTACCTGGAGGGAGGTGTCCACCGTCACCGTCTCCCCCGCCTCCACCAGCTTGGACTGTCCCGTGGCGTCGGGGAGGAGGGTCACGCCGGCGGAGGTCAGGAGCTCCACGAAGAGCTGGGTCTCGGAGGCCATCTCCCCCATGTTGACCAGGGTGACCCTCACCGGAAGCATCCCTCCCGGGGAGACCGTCTTCACCATGGCGGCCACCTTGAGGTCGAAGAGCCCCCTGGCGCTGGGAAGGACCCTGATGGTCACGGGGACGCTCTTCTCCGTGGCCGTGTCCCTGATCACCACCTCCCCGGTGTAGGTCTTGGGCGGGGTCCTCCTCGGTATCTTCACCGAGACCTTGATCTTCCCCATCTGTCCGGGATCCAGGGAGAGGAGGGTGGGGCTGAAGGTGAGGAAGTCCGCCACCTCCCCCTGGGCCGAGGGCCTGAGGTCTAGGGGGATGAAGGCGTTGTTCTTCACGGTCAGGTAGACGTCGGCCGTCCCCTCCTGGTAGAGGTCCAGGGAGAGGGACTCGGGATCCACCGTGATGGGCTCCCTCGGGGCCAGGTTCTCCATCATGAGGAAGGCTTTCTCCATCAGGGACTGAAGCCTGGAGGCGGACTCGCTCTCCTGCTGCCTGAGGTTCTCTATTCCCTGCCAGACCGTCTGGAAGCCCGACCAGAGGGCATTTATCATGTTCTCCATCAGACTCACCGAGGTCCCCTGCAGGGCGATCAGGTTCTCCAGGATCTGGCTCATGGCCTGGAGCGGGGCGAGCAGGGTGTTCTCCAGCGTCTTCATGTTCTCCTGCGTGACCAGGCCCGAGACGATGGCCGCCATGTTGTCCACCACGCTCTTCAGGTTCTCGGCCGCGCTGGACATGGTTCCAGAGGCCTCGGCGAGGGCGCCGGTGGCCTGCTCCAGCTCGGAGATGGTGTTCTCCAGCCTGAGCACCTGGGTGGCGAAGGGATCGTACTCCGCCAGCACGTAGGCTGCGGTGGAGGAGCGCAGGTTGTCCTCCGCCGTGATGGTGTACCTGATGATGTCTATGGTCCCTCCCAGGTTGATCCAGCTCCCGCTCCTCACCCTGGTCCAGTAATCCCACCCCTCCGCCCTGTACACCCTCAGGTACCAGATGTCCCCCACCTGGCTCAGGTAGGAGGAGAAGTCGAAGGTGACGGTGAGCCTGGAGAAGTTGTCCGTGAAGACCGGGTGCAGCAGGACCACCACCGAGCGGTGGGTGGCCCTGGTCCCGTCCACGCTGGTGAAGGCGGAGGGCGGGGTGTCGGCCCTCACCAGGTTCTCCAGGTTGTCGTAGGGCTGGAGCTGGTCCAGGTTGAGGTTCTCGTACCTGAGGGTGGCCCTCACCCCCGTGAACCTGACCTCCAGGTCGAAGCGCCCGGCGAACACCTGCCTGTTGTACCTCCCGTTCTCGTCCGTGCTCACCTCGAAGGCCTTCTCCCCCGTTCCCACCTCGTAGAAGGTGAAGGTGGTGGGGATGGGGGTGCCCTCCAGGCTCCTCACCTCCCCCCTCAGGTTGATGGGCCTTCCCGCCAGGATCTCCCTGACGTTCTCACCCCTCAGCCCCTCCGCGTCCACCCCGCTCACCCTCACCTCGTACAGGCCGCGCTTGGGGAAGGAATAAGTGAAGGAGTAGTCCCCGTTGTCCAGGGTCTGGACGCTCTTAACGAACTGCCCCGAGACGTAGACCGACAGGTTGATGCGGGAGGCCGGGGTGAGGTCGGGGAGGGAGAGGGCCCTTCCGCTGAAGCCGAAGGGAACCCCCTCCGGGGCCACCTCCCCCTGCGGGATCAGGGAGATCCAGAGGGTACCCACGGTGAGGACGGTGGAGTTCTCCGCCTCCAGCCCCCTCCGGTCGGTGACCCTCACCCTCACGTTCTCCCTCCCGATGGTGTCGGGGGCGGTGAGGGTGAGGGAGTAGGCCCCGGTCGGGGAGGTGGGGAGGACGAACTCCTGCCCCGCGAAGGTGAGGATCACGTTCTCGTTCTCCACGGGCGTCCCCTCGGGGAGGAGGGTGAGGGTGCCGCTCACCGTCACGTTCTCCCTTGGGTTCACCACCCGGTCGCTCAGGAGGACGGGGAGGCGGAGGGCCTTCACCTGGTAGGGGGCGGGCTGGTTGTACACGTACCCGCTTATCCCGTTGGCGGTGAGGATGGAGACGTCCAGGTAGCGTACGTAGGTTCCCAGGGAGGAGGGGGCGGTGTAGGAGGCGTAGGTCCTCCAGTACCCGTTGGTGACGTGGGTCAGACCGGGCGGGCTGGGAATCTCCCCGTCCACCTTCACCGTGGCGCTCCCCGCGGTCACCGGGAAGACCTCCGAGCCGTTGTTCTCCAGGATCCTGACGGCCAGGTAGAAGTTCTCCCCCGGGTTGAGCACGCCGTCGAACTGGCCGTGGGAGTCCAGGGTGCCGAACCACTCGAAGGTGACCACCCTCTGCTCGAAGTAGCCGGTGTTCTCCCCCACGATCCCCTCCGGATCCACCAGCCTGACCTGCACGGTGTGCTTGGAGGGGGCGGGGGCATCCTTGGTGTAGAGGTAGGAATAGCGTCCGTTCTCGTCCGTGTAGACGGTGGTCTCCGGGAAGCCGTCCACCCTTATCTCCACCGCCGTGTTCCTCACGGGGACGTTGTCGGGGAGGAGGAAGGCCTCACCGCTCATGGTGAAGTTCTGGGTGAGGGTGACGATGTTGTCGTCGAAGGTCAGGGAGAGCCGCACGGTCTTCACATACAGCTCCCTCACGTTCTCGCTCCAGAAGACCCCCACGGTGGTGCTGGCCTTCCCGTAGTAGGTCCCTATCCTGGACGGACAGGTGAAGGTGATGGAGTAGTTGCCGTTGGCGTCGGTGAAGTTCTCCGCCCCTCCCGCCCAGTTCCCCTGCTCGTCAAACAGGGAGAAGGTCACCTTGCCGAACTGGATGGGCTCGCTCCCGGGCTGGAGCACCGCCCTCCCGCTCACCCTGTTCACCTGACCCGGGTTCACCACCCCGTCGTCGTAGGTCATGGAGATGTCTATCCTCCTGACGGTGAGGAGGGCGAAGTTCTCCCCCGTGATCCCCTCCGGACCCGTGAGCCTAACCCTGTACTCGTAGGTCCCTATCTCCCCCGGGGCCGTCACGTCGAAGCGGTAGGAGCCCCAGAGGTCGGTGTTGTCCGTTCTGATGAGGACGTTGTCCAGGAAGAGATCGATGGGATTGAGCGTCACCGGGGAGCCTTCGGGCTGGAGCCTGACCGTGCCGGAGATCCTGAGGGCCTCCCCGGGGTTGGCCTCGCTCCTCGGGTTCCCGGCGGTGTCCGTGAGGAAAAGGGAGACGGTGAGGGTCTTGACGGTGAAGCTGGTCTGGTTCTCCCCTATGATGCCCTCCGAGTTCACCGCCCTCACCCTGAGCTGGTGGGGGCCAAGCGAGGAAGGTGCCGAGATCCTCACGCTGTAATCCCCGTTCTCGTTCGTTCCGCCCTCTCCCGCGATCTGGTCGTCTATGTAGACGCTAACCGTGGCGGAGGTCTCGGGCACGTTCTCCCAGACCCTCCTCACCCTTCCCGAGACGGTTAGGGACTGACCCGGGTTGACCACGTAGTCGTTCAGGAAGACCGTGAGGGTGAGGGTTTCCACCTTGAAGGTTATCGTGTTCTCCTCCCTGGTCCCCTGGTTGTCCGTGAGGGAGACCCTGATGGTGTGCAGGCCCAGGACCGTGCTGGAGAGGGTCAGGGAGTACTCCCCGTTCTCGTCCGTGAGGAGGTTCTCCAGCGGGATCCCGTCCAGGCTGACCTCCACGTTCTCCCCCACCACCGGGGAGTTCCCGGGCTGCCAGCTCGCCCTCCCGTAAGCGATCAGGCTCTCCCCCGGGTTAACCGCGTTATCCGAGAGGAAGAGGGTGAGCACCAGATCCTCCACCCTGAGGGTGAAAGGCTCGCTCCAGTCCCCGGCGTTCCCCGCCCTGTCCACCGCCCTCACCCTCCAGTACCAGAGGCCCACGGGCAGGGAGTTCTCCTCCGGGAGGGTGAAGGAGTTCTCCCTCACGTTCTCGAAGGTCCTGGGGGAGGAGAAGGCCGGGGTGTTGTCCAGCTGCAGGACGAAGTGGTCCACCCCGCTCACCTCCTCCGTCTGGGAGGTGTTGTCGGGCACGTTCTCCCAGCCGAAGGAGGGGGTGTTGTCGGAGGTGACCTTCCCGTTCTCCGGCAGGTACAGGGCCGGGGTGAGGGGCTTCACCCTGTCCACCACCAGCTCGTAGACCTGCGACCAGTCACCTGGCTGGTCGGGGGCGGCCCTGTCGTAGGCCCTCACCCTCCACCAGTACCTCCCGTCGTACGGGTAGAACACCGTCACGCTGGAGGAGGTCAGATAGGAGGGGTTGGAGGAGAAGTACTCGCTGGGCAGGAGGGAGGTGAAGGAGGGATTGAGGGAGACCTGGATCTCGTAGTGGTCTATCCCGGAGGCATCTTTCACCTCCTCCCAGCTGTGGTCCACCACCACGTAGTCCCCCGCCACCTCGTTCTCCGCCGCGTTGTTCTCCGGGTGGTAGAGGGCTGGACCGTAGGGCCTGGTGAGGTCCACCACGAAGTTCCATACCGTGCAGGAGGTCCAGGGTGGAACGTTGCCCGCGTTGTCCCAGGCCCTCACCCTGAAGTAGAAGTTGTCCTCCCTGAAGCCCGCGGAGGGATAGCCGGGATCACCCAGGGACCAGACGTTGTCCACCGTGGTCCCGGTGTAATCCACGGAGCTGAAGTCGGAATCGTTGTCCACCTGGATCTCGTAGTGGGAGAGGCCGGCCACCTCCCCGGTGGGGGAGCCTGAACGGTCTTCCACCGGGTTCCAGCTGAGCGGGACGAACCTGTCCCCCACGATCCTTCCGTGGAGCGGGGAGTTCTCGGGGAGGTAGGGCGGGAGGGTGTCCACCAGGAACACCCTGACCTGGGAGAACTCCCCGGCCTTCCTCTCCCCTCCCATCAGGCCGTCCCAGGCCCTCACCCTCCAGTAGTACAGCTCATCCCCAAGGCCGGAGGGCTGGTAGGAGTTCTCCTGCACGTTCTCCAGGACCTCCGGGGAACTGAAGTCGGGATCGTTGTCCACCCAGAGCTCGTAGCTCACCCCCGTCACGTCGTACACCTGGGTCCAGCGGAACACCGGGCGGTTGTCCTTCGTCACCAGCCCGTTCTCCGGGGAGAGGAGGGAGGGAGCGGGCGGTGGATTGACATCCACCACGAAGGTGAAGGGTGCCTCGAAGTCGCTGGCGTTGTTGGCCAGGTCCCAGGCCCTCACCCTCCAGTAGTAACGGTTGTCCGGCAGCTCCAGGTCCCTGCTGGAGGAGGTGAGGTTCTCCCTCAGCACCAGCTGGGTGAAGCCGTTATCCTTGGCCACCCAGAGCTCGTAGCAGGCCAGTCCCGCCACGTCCCCCGAGGGGGACCTGGACCTGTCCACCACATCACCCCAGGCGAGGGTCACCCGGTTGTCGTTCAGGATGGCGTTGTTCTCCGGATAGGCCTTGGAGGGTACGTCGGGAGGCAGGGTGTCCAGCAGCACGTTCCACACCGCCGACCAATCCGACTCGTTGCCCGCGTTGTCCTTAACCTTCACCCTCCAGTAGTACCTCTCGTCCTGCGGGGCCCCTCCGGCGTAGAAGATGAAGGTCCTCTCCGAGAGGGAGACGGTGGCACTCCTGAAGTAGGGGGAGGTCCCGGAGAAGGCCGTGCTGTTGTCCACCTGGATGGTGTAGGCCCCCTCGCTGGGAATGCCGTACTGGTCCCATCCGTCCTGCCAGTCAAATCTGATGGTGTAGTTGTTGGTGATGGACCCGGAAGCCGGAGAGAGGAGCGCGGGCGGGGCGGGCGGGGTGAGGTCCACGATGAGGATCCAGGGGGTCTCGTTCTCGCTCACGTTACCGGCCCAGTCCCAGGCCCTCACCCACCACCTCCACTCCCCCTCCGGAACCGTCAGGCTGCAGGAGGTCCCTGCCACGTTCTCGGAGATCCTGTACCCGGTGGCCACGTTCTCCAGCGTGACCTCGTACCACCTCACCCCGGCGTTCTCGCCGGTGGGGGAGTTGGAAGTGTCCTGCACCTCCTGCCAGTAGAGGGTCACGCCGTTCTCCTTGGTCACCACCCTCTGCGGGGGATCGTCCACCCCCGTGTCGGGTGAAACATCCACCTTCGGGGGGGCGGGCGGGGCCACCGTGTCTATCAGGAGGGTCCTGACAGGGCTGAAGCCGCCCGCGTTCCCCGCCCAGTCCCAGGCCCTGACCCTCCAGAAGTAGTTCTCGTCCGGGAGGAAGGAGGGCTGGAAGCTGGTGGTGCTAACGTTCTC
>CAZDZG010000029.1:0-13224 GCA_964509845.1 Hadarchaeota archaeon (SeqCode)
ATGGGAATGCTACCGAAGGGATCCATGATCACGAAAAGGGCGATGAAGATCTTGCAGGCCTCTCCGATCATCCTTTCATCTTGGAAGAATTTTCTTTTATCCTAGGCGGGGTGCTTGGTAATACGGTAGCCGAGTAAATTGATCGTAGGATCGGTGACAAATGACGGCGTCAAGGGAACTGCCGTGCCTCGGTCTCAGCCAACCTCTCGACGTAAATTATCCGGCCTCTCTTTGGAACCAAAACTGCGGTATATAGCACCGCTCCCCCCTTTTAATGGATGCCGGAAATCCCTGAGGGGGGTCTCCCGCACGTGGCGGCGGCCCAGCTCCTCGCCTCCCTCTCGGGCTTTTTCTTCTGGATCCTGCTGGCCCTCCTCCTCCACCCCTTCGCCTACGGGGAGGTGGCCTGGAAGGTTTCCCTTGCCATGCTCCTCTCCGGTTTCTCCCTGCTGGGGGTGGGGAAGGCCGCCCTAGCCCACTACGCCCGAAGGGGGGAGGCCCTGCTGCGCGGCTGTCTCCTGCTGGGTCTCCTCTCGAGCCTGGTGGCCGGTGCCCTGATCTCCCTCCTCGTGGACCCCTGGACCGGCCTCCTCCTCCTCTCCCTCTCCGCCTTCTCCCTCAGCTTCCACTTCGAGCTGGCCAGACGCTCCTACAAGCGCTACCTCCTCCTCTGGGCGGGAGCCAGGACCCTCACCCTCCTCCTTCCCTTCCTCCTCTACCTCTGGCTGGGGGAGGTGAGGGGACTCCTCCTCGGTCTCTCCCTCTCCTACCTCCTCTTCGGGCTCCCTTTGCTGGGGATCCCCGGGGGCAGGGTCTCCCCTCCCCCCCTACCCTTCACCCTACAAGCCTGGCTGGCCGATGTCGGGGCGGCCTCCCTTAGCCTGCTGGACAAGGTCCTGATAGGAAGCCTCTTCGGCAGGGAAAAGCTGGCCATGTACCAGTTCGGAAACAGGTTCTTCCTCCTCCTGGCCGTCCTCCCCCAGCTCCTCCCCTTCTACCTCCTTCCCGAGAGGGCGGCGGGGAAGGCGACGGGGAGGGTGGAGAGGGGGGCCCTCCTCCTTTCCCTCCTCCTCCTTCCCCCGGTCTTCTTCTTTTCCTTCCCCCTCCGCTCCCTTTTCCCGGAGTTCGAGGAGGGGATAAGGGCCCTGCTGGTGATGAGCCTGGCCCTGCCCTTCTCCACCCTGGCCCAGATCGAACTCTCCCGCCTCTACGCCAGGGGGGAACCCTCCCCCGTCCTCCTCTCCTACCTCTCCTCCCTGGCGCTGGGAATCACCGGGATCCTCCTGCTGGGGAGGGAGTTCGGGGTGCTGGGCATGTCCTCGGGTTTCCTCCTCTCCCAGCTGGTACTGGCCCTCTCCCTCCTTTCCCTCCCCAAGCTAGGGGGTGAGAACCGAAGGCTGGCGGCCTCCGCCCTCACCCTAGGCGCCCTCACCGCCCTCCTCCTGAGCTCCCTCTCCGCACCCTCCCTGACCGTCCGCGTGAGGGGGAAGCTGGTGGTGGGGGAGGGAACGGCCATGGACACGCTGGTGGAGATCAGGGTGCTGGACGACAACACCGCCAGGGCCAAGGAGGCGGTGAGGGCGGCCTATCGGGAGATAAGGAGGGTGGAAGACCTCATGTCAACCGAAAAGGAGGGAACTGAGATTTACCTCCTGAACCACAGCGGGACGGGCTGGGTGGAACTCTCGGAGGAGACCCTCTCCATCCTCCGCTCCTCCCTGGAGTACTCGAGGCTCTCGGGAGGGGCCTTCGACATCACGGTCAAGCCCCTGGTGGACCTCTGGATGAGGGAGGTCAAGCGTACGGGAAAGCTCCCTTCTCCTGAGAGGCTCTCCGAGGTAAGGGGGAGGGTGGGCTGGGAAGGGCTGGAGGTGGAGAACGGGAGGGCCAGGTTCCTGCGGGAGGGGATGGGGGTGACCCTGGGGGCCATAGCCAAGGGTTACGCCGTGGACAGGGCCTGCCAGGTGCTCAGGGAGAAGGGGGTGGAGGCCGGGATGGTGAACGTGGGGGGGGAGATAAGGGGCTTCGGGAAGGTGTGGAGGATAGGGGTGCAGCACCCCAGGAAGGAAGAGGTGATGCTGGAGCTGGAGCTGGAGAACTTCTCCATCGCCACCTCGGGGGATTACAGGAGGTTCTTCCTGCTGGGGCCCGTCCGGATCCACCACATCATGGATCCGCGCACGGGGGAGCCAGCCAGGGACTGCATGAGCGTAACGGTGATAGCGGAGAGCTGCCTGGAGGCCGATGCCCTGAGCACCGCCCTCTTCGTCCTAGGGCCGGAGAGGGGGAAGGAACTGGCGGACGGCCTGAGCTCCTCGGGCAAGGTGGTGAAGGCCATGCTGGTGGGATCGGACGGAAGGATCCTCTACTCCGATTCCTGGGACCTGCCCAGGATAGAGAGGCTACCCTGAGGGAGGCGGGGAGGGGGGAAGAGGGGCAACCGGGGCCACGCCAAGCTTCAGCACCTTGCGCGGGCACTTCTCCACGCAGGTCCCGCAGGCGGTGCAGAGAGAGCCGTCTATCACGGGAAGGGGATCGAGCTTGATGGCCTGAACGGGGCAGGCCTTCTCGCAGATCCTGCACTTGATGCACCCGCTGGCGCAGGAGGCGTTCACCTCCTTTCCGGAGGCGGGGGAGTTGCAGAGGAGGAGGACCTTGGTCCCGACGGGCAGAAGCCTGATCACACCCCTGGGGCAGGCCTGCTCGCAGAGCCCGCAGCCCGTGCACTTCTCCTCCTCCACCACCGGAAGCCCTCCCTCCAGCCTGAGGGCCCCGAAGGGACAGGCCCTGACGCAATCCCCCATCCCCAGACACCCGTACGGGCAGGCCAGGGGTCCCCCGGCCAGGTCGGAGAAGGCGGAGCAGGTCCTCTCCCCCCTGGCCTCGAACAGAACCTTTCCCTGCCCCGTGCACCTGACCCTGGGCAGTTTCCTCTCCTCCTCCTTCACCTCCACCCCTAGGAGCCTCCCTATCTCCCTCCTCTCCTCGGGCCCCAGGAGCCTGCACTTCCCGAGCAGGGAGGGATCCTTCACCAGCTCCTCCGCCATCGCATCGCATCCCCCCCTCAGGCCGCAGGCCCCGCAGGAGGCGCCGGGCAGCTTCTCCCTGATCTTCTCTATCCTCTCATCCATCTGAACGGCCATCTTCCTGGCCGCCACCACCAGCATGATGGCGAAGGCCGCCCCCACCACCCCCATGACCCCGGCCTCGTGCAGCATCTACTCCACCATCCCCCCGAAGCCCTGGAAGGCCAGGGCCAGCAGGGCGGCGGTGATGAAGGCCAGCGGGAGGCCGCGGAAGGAGGAGGGGGCCTCGCAGATCTCCAGCCTCTCCCTCATCCCAGCCATCATGAGGATGGCCAGGGTGTATCCCAGTCCCGTGGCGAAGCCGTTCACCGCGGAGGCCACGAAAGAGTACCTTTCCACGTCCACGTTGATGAGGGTCACCCCCAGGATGGCGCAGTTCACGGTGATGAGGGGGAGATAGATCCCGAAGGCCCTGTACAAGGGGGGGGAGAGCTTCCGGATGGTGATCTCCACCAGCTGGACGAAGGAGGCTATCACCAGGATGAAGGCCACGATCCTCATGTACTCGATGTGGAAGGGAACCAGCAGGTACTGGTAAATGAGCCAGGTGATGAGGGAGGAGCAGGTGGCCACGAAGGTGACCGCCACCCCCATCATCACCGAGGTTTTCACCCTGGTGGAAATGCCAAAGAAGGAACAGAGTCCCAGGAACTTCGTGAGCACGATGTTGTTGATGAAGATGGCCGCCACCGCTATTCCCAGGAGGTTCTCCATCACACCACCCCCGCCTTCTTCATCACGGCCAGCAGGATGCCCATCACCAGGAAGGCCCCCGGCGGCAGGATCATTCCCACCGGTGGGGAGGATAGGATTCCGGGGATCACCTGCTGGCCGAAAACCACCACCTTTCCCGTTCCGAAGAGCTCCCTCAGGAAGGAAATGACCAGGATGGCGAGGGAGAAGCCCACGCTCATTCCCAGCGTGTCCAGAAGGGTCTCGGAGACCGGACGCTTGGAGGCGAAGGCCTCGGCCCTGCCCAGCACGATGCAGTTAACGGTGATGAGGGGAAGGAAGATTCCCAGCTGCTCGTAAAGGGAGGGGGAGTAGCCGTGGATCAACATCTCCACGATGGTCACGAAGCTGGCTATGATCACGATGAAGGTGGGTATCCTTACGTCCCGGGGAATGAACCTCTTCAGGAGGGAGATGAGGAGGTTGGAAAGGACGATCACGAAGGTGAAGGCCAGGGACATCCCCAGGGCGTTCTCCACCCTGGTGGTGATGGCCAGGGTGGGGCACAGACCCAGCACCAGCCCCAGCACGGGATTCTTCTTCAGGATCCCCTTGGTGAACTCCTGCAGCCTCATTCCATCCACCTCAGGAGGTTCTCCAGACCGCTCCTCACCGCCCTCACCACCGCCCTGGAGCTGATGGTGGCTCCCGTCACCCCCTCTATCTCTCCCCCATCCTTCTTAAGGACCACTCCTTCCAGCTCCTTTCCCCTGAACTGCTCCAGGAAGGCCTCCTCCGTCACCCTGGCCCCCAGCCCCGGGGTCTCCCCGTGGGAGAGGATCCTCACCCCCGCCACGGTCCCATCCGGGAGCGCTCCCACCAGCACCCTCATCTTCCCCCCGTATCCCCTCTCCTCCACCTCCACCGCGTACCCCACCAGCACCCCGTTCTCCCAACAGGTGTAGTACCCGTTCTCCTCCTTGAACTGGGCGGAGGGGAAGATCTGGGAGAGGGTGCGGTAGAGCTCCGCCCTCTCCGCCTCCTCTATCCTCTTCTCCGTGGCGCTGTGGGTGAGGCCCAGCAGGGCCCCCCAGACCAGGCAGGTGATCACCAGCACGGCCACCGGCCTCACTTCTTCCTTTCCCACCATTTTCTCGCCACCGTTCCGTACACCCTGGGCCTGGTGTACCTGTCTATGAGGGGGGTGAAGGCGTTCATGATGAGGATGGAGTAGGTCACCCCCTCCGGCATCCCCCCGTACATCCTTATCACCACCACCAGCAGCCCCGCCCCCAGACCGAAGATCACCTTTCCCTTTCCCGTGAGGGGGGTGGTGACGTAATCCGTGGCCATGAAGAAGGCCCCCAGGAAGAGGCCCCCCGCCAGGATGTGGAAGAGGGGATCTTCCCCCAGCAGGAGCATCAGGAGGCCCACCGTCCCTATGTAGGAGAGGGGGGTCCTCCAGTCTATGTACCTGAGGGCGATCAGGAAGATTCCCCCTATCAGGATGGCCAGAGCCGAGGTCTCCCCTATGCACCCGGCCACGTTTCCCAGGAAGAGGTCTGAGGCGGAAGCGTACCCCCCTCCGGCCTTCCAGGTCCCGAGGGGGGTGGCCGTGCTCACCCCCTCGAAGGGGGAGACCCAGCGGGTCATGAGGGAAGGCCAGCTGAGGGTCAGGAAAGCCCTGCCCACCAGGGCGGGATTGAAGAGGTTCTGGCCCAGCCCCCCGAAGGCGCACTTCCCCACCGTGATGGCGAAGGAGGAGCCCACCACCGGCATCCAGAGAGGAACGGTGGGGGGGAGGCACAGGGCCAGCAGGAGACCGGTGATTACCGCGCTGCCGTCCATGGTAAATTTCTTCCCCATGACCCTATAGCACAGGAACTCCGAGAGCACGGCAGAAAGTATGGAGGCGAGGATGATCAGGAGGGCATGGAGGCCGAAGAGGTAAACGCCGCAGGCGGTGGCTGGCATCAGGGCCAGGACCACCGTGAACATGATCCTCCTGACGGAGACCCTGTCCTTCAGGTGGGGACTGGGAGAGACCTGAAGTCTGGCCCCCTCGATCATTTCTTCAGCCTCCTTACCCCCTTCTTCCCCTCCCTCATCAGGTGGACGAGGGGGATCTTCGAGGGACAAACGTAGGCGCAGCACCCGCACTCATCGCAGCTCAGGAGGTTGTACTGCAGGCAGGCCTCGAAGTCCTTGGCCCTCACCAGCCTGGCCAGGTGGGTGGGCATGAGGCCCATCGGACAGGCCCGCACACATCTCCCGCACCTGATGCAGGGCTCCTCTTCCTCCTCCACCACCTCCTTTTCCTCCATCACCAGCACGCAGCCCGTGGTCTTCACCACCGGAACGTCCTCGTAGACGGCGAACCCCATCATGGGACCCCCCGCCACCACCTTCTTGACCTTCCCCACCAATCCCCCGCACTGCTGCAGCAGGTAGGAAAAGGGTGTCCCCACCCTTACCCTCAGGTTCTTGGGGTCCGCCACCGCCCCCGTGACGGTCACCACCCTCTCCACCAGCGGTTCTCCCAGGAGGATGGCATCGTGGACGGCCTTGCAGGTTCCAACGTTCTGAACCACCGCCCCCACGTCGAAAGGCAGACCCCCCGCCGGAACCTCCCTCCCCAGCACGGCCTTCAGGAGGTGCCTCTCGTCCCCCTGCGGGTACCTGGTGTGCAGCTCCACCACCTCCCCCACCCCCCGGCTGAGCTCGCGCATGTGCTCGATGGCGTCGGGCTTGTTGTCCTCGATGGCTATGATCACCCTCTCCACCCCCAAGATCTTGGCCACGAGCTTGGCCCCCTCCACGATCTTCTCCCCCTCCTCCAGCATCAGCCGGTGATCGCAGGTGATGTAGGGCTCGCACTCCACCCCGTTGACCACGAGGGTATCCACGCGCTTGGGGGGATTCAGCTTCACGTGGGTGGGAAAGCCGGCCCCTCCCATCCCCACTATTCCGGCCTCCCTCACCCTTTGCAGGAGCTCCTCGCGGGAGGCCTTCTCGGGATCCAGGGGAGGCATCCTCTCCCACTCGTCCCTCCCGTCCGACTCTATCACCACGGAGAGCACCCTGTCTCCCGTGGGAAGACGGTGCTGGGAGAGCTCCACCACGGTTCCGGAAAGAGAGGCATGGACGGGGGCTGAAACGGGGGCCGGGGAGTCCCCTATCTTCTGCCCCGTCCGCACCCGGGCCCCCTTCTCCACCAGCGGATTGCAGGGGGCCCCTAGATGCTGGCGGAGGGGGATCACCACCCTAGGGGGAAGGGGGGGGACCTCTATCCGCTTGAAGCCCGTGAGCTTGAGGCCCGGTGGGTGCACCCCTCCCCTGAACCCTGCCATGAAAAATCGACAAATTTGGGAGGGATATAAAAAGTTTTTTCTGGATAACGCGTTCCCGCCTCCCTGGCCGCACCACCCTTTTTAACAAAATGTTAAAAAAAGGGTAGCCAAAGGTGGATGATGAAGGAAATCGAAAAGCGCTTGTTGCTCGAGCTTCTCAGGGACAGCTCCCTTCCCCTCACCGAACTGGCGAGGAGGGTGGGAATTTCTAGGCAAACGGCGGCCAAGAAGGTGGGGGAGCTGAAGAGGAGGGGAATTTCCTTCACCCTCAGGGTGAACCCCTCGGAGCTGGGACTGGGAACCAAGGCCTACATCTTCATCAACGAGGACCCCAGCGAAGAGGTGAGGAGGAGGAATGAGGGAGTCATCAAAGGAATACCGCAAGTGAGCGAGTTCCACAGGGTCTTCGGCCGGTACAGCGCCGTGTTGGTGGTGATGGTGAAGGATCCCGAAGAACTCAAAAGGGTGGTCCAACGGATCCACGAGCTGAAGGGAGTGAGAGAGACCGAGACCTTCCTGGTCCACAGCACCATCAAGGACGATCCCTTTGCTCCCCTCATCCATGCCCTGGAGGAGGAAACCGGTGAATAGGGAGAAGATCATACACGACCCCATCCATGGAAGCTTGAGGGTGAGCGGGCCCTTCCTCGACCTGCTCGAAACCCCCGAGATGCAGAGGCTCAGGGGCATCAGACAGCTGGGAATGGCTCACCTGGTTTTCCCGGGAGGAAATCACTCCAGGTTCGAGCACTCGCTGGGGGTCCTTCACCTAGTCGAAAAGTTCGGGGAGTCCCGGGGCCTGGAGGGGGGAGAACTCCTCCTAGCCGGATCGGCTGCCCTCCTCCATGACGTCGGGCATCCGCCCTTCTCCCACACCCTGGAGATCCTCATGAAGGAGCATCTGGGCAAGGATCACGTGGAGGTGGGATCAGAAATCATAAGGGGAAGGCTCTCGCTGGTGGAGGACGAGGCACGGGGGACGGAAGGCATCCCGGACAAGCTCGAGAGATGGGGGATGAGACCAGCCGAGGTGGCCTCCCTCGTCCAGGGGAAGCACAAGAGGAGGTATCTGGCTGAGCTGCTGAAGAGCGAGGTAGACCTGGACCAGATGGACTTCCTGCTCCGGGATGCGCACTTCACGGGGGTGGCACTGGGCATGATAGATGTGGACAGGCTCCTGAGCACCCTAATCATCCACCGCGGCCACCTGACGATTCTGGCAAAGGGGGTGGAGGCCGTGGAGGGGATGCTCACCGCCAGGGCCCTCATGTACTCGTCGGTCTACTTCCACCCCACCGTCAGGACGGCGGAGCTGATGCTGGCCAACGCCGTGGAGTGGGCGCTGGGCCGGGGAAAATCGGCCTGGGAGCTCTACACCAAAACGGATGGGGAGCTGTTGGAGGAGCTACGCAGGCTGGACGGATACGGGAGGGAGATGGTCCTCAGGCTGAAGTACCGCCAGCTCTTCAAACCGGCCTACGAGGAGGCGAGGAGGAGGCTGGGGGAAAGGGAGAAGAGGGCCCTGCTCAGGAGGTTCGGCAGGTGGAGCTCCTTGCTGGAGCTCCAGAACGAGATAGCGGGAAAAGCCGGGGTACCGGAGGGTTATGTGATACTGGATGTTCCCCTGCTGGACCTTTCCCTCTCCGAGCCCAGGATGGGGGAGGTGGAGGTTCCCGTGCTCCAGGGAAAGCGTAGCCTCAAGCTTTCCGAGCTCTCCCCCCTCGCCGAAGCCCTCGAGGAGGGGACCACCCCCCGATATCTGCTGAGGGTTCTCACCCTGCCCAAGTGGGCGGAAAAGGTGAGGAAGGCCACCTCCAGGTTGCTCTGATCAGGAAAGGCTCCTTTTCCCGAGCTCGGTGAGCTCCAGCCTCTCGTTCAGGTAACCGAGCGTCTGGAGCCTCCTGACCTCGCTCTTGACCACGGCCAGCGGCACCCCCGAGTCCGCCGAGGCCCGCTCCAGGGAGGGTGAAGAGGCCAGGGACCTGAGCACCGCCCTCCCCACCTCTCCCACCAGGATGTCTTGGGCAAGCCTCTCCCTGAGGGCCCAGGTCAGGTTGGGCTGGGACTGGAGGATCTTGGTGAGGAGTTCCGGTCCGGGTGCCAGGCCGTACTTACCCCGCAGCCTCTCCAGGCTGGGCTTGGCCCCCGCTATGGCGCTCCTGAGGGCCTCCAGATCCCGCACCAGCTCGGAAACCCTCTGCATTTCCTCCCTATCCCTCTCCGGCTTTCTAAGCACCTCCTCCTTGAGCCTGCGATTCTCCTGGTCAAGCCTCCTCACCTCCTCCTCCAGCCTGTTCACCTTGATGGCCAGTCTCCTCCCCTCCAGCACCTTCCAGCCCGGGAGGAAAATCCAGCCGACCAGCGCCAGCACGGCGACCGCCAGCAAGACCTCAAGTGGAGTCAAGTTCTCTTCTTTTCTCCCCTTCGCGCTTTAAATCTTCCACCTTTCCCGGAAGGTTATCGAAAACGGCTTAATACTGGTTTTGAGAGGTCCTTATGGGTGCGGCAGTAGTCTAGCCTGGTCTAGGACACAGGCTTGCCGAGCCTGTGGCGCGGGTTCAAATCCCGCCTGCCGCACTCCGATGCTCCTGCCGATTTCCCCCCAACGTTTTATTCCGTCTCTTCCAAAGAGGACGGGCTTTATCGAGGGGTAAAGATGAATGTGGTGGAGACCTTCGACCTTTCCAAGAGGTACGGGAACGGCGTGGTCGCCCTGGACCGCGTCTCCCTAAAGATTCGCAGGGGAAGGATAGTGAGCCTGCTGGGCAGGAACGGGGCGGGAAAGACCACCCTGGTGCGCATCCTGGCCACCCAGCTTAGGCCAAGCTCGGGTAGAGCGAGGGTGCTGGGGTACGACGTGCTGGAGGAAGCCGAAAGGATCAGGGAGAGGATTGCTTGCCTCCCCCAGGGGGCGGAGCCCGTGGGCTTCCTGACCGTGTGGGAGCACCTGTACGGCTACCTCCTGCTTAGGGGGGTGGGCTCGCGGGAGGCCAGGAAGAGGGCGAGGGAGATGCTGGAGATCCTGGGGCTGGAGAGCCGTAGAAAGACCCTGGCCTCGGAGCTCTCGGGCGGGATGCAGCGCAAGCTCCTGGTGGGGATGACCCTGGTCACGGAGGCCGAGCTCCTTTTCCTGGACGAGCCCACCACCGGACTGGACCTGGTCAGCAGGGGGGAAGTGTGGGGGCTTCTCAGAGAATTCCGCAAAGAGGGAAGGACCATCCTCCTCACCACTCAAAACATGGAGGAGGCGGAGGCCCTGAGCGATGAGATCTTCCTCCTTCACCGAGGAAGGATCCTGGCCAGGGGGAAGGCGGGCTGGCTGGTACGGAGGGTAGGGGCGGAAGTGAGGGTGGAGGTAGAGGGGGGCTTCAGGCCGGAGGAGCTGAGCCGCTATGGGAGGTGCCTGCGGGTCCCCGGATCCCTGCTGGTCTACACCGACGGGGAGGGGGCGAGGAAGCTGGTGGGAGAGGCTAGGAGGCGAGGGGTACAGGTGAGGTGCAGGCCGGTGGACCTGGAAGACTTCTTCCTCCTGCAGGTGGAGGGAGAGGATGGGCCTGCTCAGGCAGCTTAGGGCTTCCCTCGTGCTGGGCTGGCTGAACGGGGTGGTGCCCATCAGGCGCACCCCCCTCTGGGTGATCTCCTACCTCATGTTTCCCCTCTCCCTTCTCTTCCTCCTAGGTCTTTACTCGGAGGAGCTGGTGGACTTTGCCCTGCTGGGGGGCTTCCTCACCGTTCTGGCCTCCACCGGGATAGAGGTACTGGGAGACGTGGCCTACTTCAAAACCATCTGTAAGGTGCAGGACATGTTCGTGGCCTCCCCTCTCTCCCCCTCCGCCTATCTCTTCGGGCTCTCCCTCTCCAGCCTCTTCTATTCCCTCCCCGGTCTGCTGGTGCTGACGGTGGCCTCCCTCCTGCACGGGCTCCTTTCCTCCCAGCTGACCCCCACCCTGGTCGCCGTCCTTCTCCTGATCTGGCTTTCCTTCACCGCCCTGGGCTTCACCCTCTCCACCTTCATCAGGGAGCCCAGGCACGCCTGGCCGCTGGCGAGCATCCTCTCCATCCTCTTCAGCATCCTTCCCCCCGTTTACTATCCAGCCTCCTCCCTCCCCGAGTGCCTCCTCCCCCTTTCCCTTCTCCTGCCCACCGGTGCCGGCGCCCTTCTACTCCAGGAAAAGGCAGGGTTGGTGGACCTTCCGGTGGGGCTGGCGAAGCTGGCCTGGGCCTCCCTAATCGCAGAAACCCTGCTCCTCTGGCTGCTGGCCCGCTACGGTTCCAGGTGGAGGGAAGACTAGACGTCCGGGGGGTGGGGGGGAGGAACCCTGCTTCTCCCAATGGGCCAGGGCCTCTGGTTGGTCACCAGGTAGAGGTACCGGTAGACCTCGTAAGCGTAGGCTATGAAGCGGTTGGTGAACTCGGCTATTCCCCTGTGTCTTTTCCCCCGAATGAGGGCATAGAACCAGTGGACCACCGTCGCCAGACCCGCGATGAAACCCCAGACGCCCACTATAATCCCGTAGATGATGGCCAAGGGAATCCTCAGCAAAGCCTCCAATCTTTCTCCCATGTCTTACTCTTTTATCCCGGCCAGGTATTTAACCAGCTCCTTCTTGGAGTCGAAGTCGTAGGTGAGGAGGATCAGAATCTCTTCCATGATGGGTGAGCCTCCTCCGTGAACCCCCGCTATGGCCATCACCCCTCCCAGCGAAGAGGCCAGCATGTCGGAGAGCATGCGGAAGCAGCGGTGAATGTTCTCCACAGGGACCCCCTCCCTCCTCTTGAGGTACTTCTCCAAGTACTTGCCCGTCTCGGGATTGAGGAAGTCCCCTTCAAAGGGAAGGGTGGCGGGAAGCCCTCCCGCTATCTCGGTCAGGATTTCCAGCTCCTTGTACACGTTGAGGCCCGCATGCCTCCTTCCCACGTTCACGTACACCATGTTGGGGAGGAAGGTCCCCGAAGGGTGCTTCTCCCCGGTGACCGCCGCCGCTATCCCCGCGGCGTAGACCAGCTCCGCCACGCAGGCCAGCTCGGCCAGCCTGGAACGCACGTGTGGTTTGTTGGCTATGCCCAGGTAGTCAGCGGTCAAGGCCGCAGCCCCCATCACCAAATCCGTAAGGGCGGGCTTGCAGCCGCAATAGCTGTGCCTGTGGAAGAGACCCCCTGAAGCGTGGGCCAGGAGGCCGGCGAACTCCCACTCCCCGCACATGAACACCCTGTCTTCGGGGACGAAAACATCGTCGAAGATAACGAAGGAATCCGCCACCCCCAGCTCCCCCATGGGGGCCTTCAGGTACTCCCTGGGCCTGGCGTTGGCCACGTGGGTGATGAGCTTCACCCCTTCCGTGTCCGCCGGCAGGGAAAAGGCCACCGCCCAGTCCTTGTCCTCCTCCCCCATGGCCCTAGTGGGTACGCAGATGATCTCGTCAGCGTTGGCCGCCATGGTGATGTGGTTCTTGGCTCCCCTGACCACGATCCCGTCCGACCTCCTCTCCACCACCCTCACGTAGAGATCTGGATCAGGCTGCTGGTGGGGCCTCAGGCTCCTGTCCCCCTTAACATCCGTCTGGGCCATGGCGGCCGTGAGATCCTCCTTCTGGAAGTATTTCAGGTACTCCGTGAACCTGCGGTGGTAATCCGTGCCGTGGGCCTTGTCTATTTCGTAGGTAATCACGGAAAGGGCGTTGATGGCGTCGCACCCCATGCACCTCTGGATGCACCCTCCGGTCAGATGACAGGCTTTTCTTATCAGTTCCTGCTTCTTCAGCAGGTCCTCGGCACTCTGGTTGATGTGAGTGAAGCGGTTGATGGGCCTGCCGTCTAGGTGGGATCTGGTCACGATCAGGTCCTTGAAGCTTGGGTCCTCTGCCAGGTCAAAGGTCTTGGAGAGGATGTTTAGAGAAGGCCGGAGGAGAGGATCATCCCTTTCTACCAACTTACCGTCTATGTAAACGTTCTTCTTCATCCGGCGAAGCGCGTTCCGGTACTCCTCCGAACTCCTCACGCAAGGGGATTTTTCACCGCCTTCCTATAAATTTTGCTGTAAGCAGGGTCTTAAAGCTGGTTCAAGGCCAGCACGATCAGGTCTATGAGACCCAAGATCATTCCAAGGGGAACGGCTG